>JBBRIV010000339.1:0-2866 GCA_038220425.1 Candidatus Limnocylindrales bacterium | reverse complement strand
GAATGTCACCAGGTCCAGGATCTGGGCGACGGCGACCGCCACGAACAGGAGGCCGTCGCGGTTGGGGATCGAGCGGCGCGTCGCGTGCACGGTCCAAGCATCCTGCCCACGTGCCGCCGGGTCCATAGGACCTCCGTCACGCTCGGTTCTCGACAGGGTACCGCCAGCCACGGGCTGTGGCAGGATGGCCCAATGACGACGCCAACGACAATCTCCCCGGCCGAGCAGCTCCGGCTGGTCCTGGTCGGGGCAGGCTGGATCAGCGGCTATCACCTGGCAGCCCTCGACCGGCTCGGTCGGACGCGCCTCGCAGGGGTCGCCTCAGCCAGTCTGAAGAGCGCGGGCGCCGCGGCCGAGCCGCGCTCGGCAGCCGTCTATCTCAACGCTGATCTCGAGCGGATGCTCGACGAGCAGCGCCCGGACATTGCCTTCGTCGCGGTCCCGCCGTCGGTCGCGGTTGCGACCCTTGAACCGTTGATCGAGCGCGAGATCCCGTTCCTGACCGAGAAGCCCCTGGCTGCCACCGATGGCGCCGGGCCGGCCCGGCTGGCAGGCGCGATCGCCCAGCGCGGCCTGATCACCGCGGTCGGCTACCACCTGCGTGGCCTCGAAGCCCTGGTCGAGGTGCGCGACCTGCTGAGCGCCAATCCGGCTCACCTCGTGACTGCTCGCTGGCTATGCAGCACACCGCCGCCGGCCTGGTGGCGGAACGAGGCCACGGGCGGTGGCCAGGTCATCGAGCAGGCGACCCACTTCTACGACCTGGCCCGTTACCTGTTGGGTGAGGCTACGGTTGTCGGCGCCGTCTCGACCCAGGAGCACCCGTTCGTGCCCGCCGGCGTAAACCTGGTCGATGCGACGGCCGCCGTGCTGCGCTTCGAGACCGGGGCGATCGGCAGCTTCGCCAACACCCGCCGGATCGGCTCGGACACCGCCGAATTCGAGCTCGCCCTGGCCGACCTGCTCATCACGATCCGGAAATTGCCCGAGGCCCAGACCACCTGGCAGGTGACGATCGCCGATGGCACGTCCGTCCGGACGATCGATCCGGGTCGCGATCCCTACGAGGTCCAGGCCGAGGCCTTCCTCGACGCGGTCGACGCCGGGGATCCGGCACGGGTCCTGTCGTCGTACGTCGACGCCGCCCGCACGGACCGACTCACGCGCTCAGTGGTTGCCGCCACCGGCCACGGCGGCTGAGGCCAGGCTGGTGGCGGGCCCGCGGCGCGATGGCCGGGCGCCGGCCGGGCCGAGGCGCCCGCGCTGGCCGGGCCGGGCCGGGGCGAATGATCGCTCCAGGAGATCGAAATGGCTGAATCCAGCCCGGCCCCGGTGGACTCGACCCGCCAAACCGCCAAAACGATCGCCCCAGAAGATCGATTCGGCTGAAACACCCAGTCCGGTCGTCGACGACGAGGTCGATTCGGTCGTTTTGTTCTCCCCAGGAGATAAGATGCGCCCGCCGCGCCAGACCAGAGCCCGCGGCGCCGGACCAGAGCCCGCGGCGCCCTGCCGCCGAACGGAGCGAGCGGGACTACGACGAGCCCGAGCGCAGCTCCGGGATCAGCTCCTCGGCGAGTCGGCGCAATACCTGCAGCTGCGCGCTGGCCGGCATCACCGTCGAGAAGTCGGTGAAACCCAGCGCCCGATGGCGGGTCACGAAGTCGAGGTACGTCGTCTCGCTGTTGAGCACCTCGCGGGGCGCCCAGGTGGAGCGCCGGATCTCGGCCGGATCACGACCGATCGCCCGGCAGGCGTCGTCGAGCGCGTGGATCCGCTCGGCCAGCTCCGTCTCGACGCCGTCCGTGGCCGTGTCGGGCATGGCCGCGAAGGTATCCCACTGATCCGCGAAGCGTGCGGCCAGGCGGAGCATCCGGGGTCGGTGGGCAGCGATCAGGATGGGGATCCGGGGCGTCTGAAGCGGCCGGGGCTCGAGTGGCGCGTCGTCCAGCCGGTAGTAGCGGCCGGCGAAGGTCGTGCGCTCCTGGGCCATCAGCAACGAGATGAGCTCCACGGCTTCGGCGAACCGGTCGACGCGTTCGGGTGGCTCGGGCAGGTCGATCCCATAGCGCCGGTGTTCGTCGACATGCCAGCCCGTCCCCAGGCCGAGGGTCAGCCGGCCGCCGCTGATGTGGTCGACCGTGACCGCCGCCTTGAGCAGGACGGCCGGGTGGCGAAAGGTGTTGCTCGTGACCAGTACGCCCAGCCGAATCCGCGAAGTCCGCTCGGCCAGCGAGGCGAGCAAGGTCCACGCCTCGTGGATCGGGTAGCTGGGCGGTCCGTCGGTATCGACGAGGTGGTCGACCAGCCAGGCGTGGTCGAAGCCCAGGTCCTCGGCCATCTGAAACTCGTCATTGACCTGGCTGAGCGACTTGTTGGCCTGGCTCAGGAACAGCCCGAAACGCAGGTCCGGAGGCACGATCGGCTCCGGGGCCGGGGCCGGGTTTGCGTTCAGGGCCGGCGTCACGTCAGCGCGATGGGACTCGCCGCAGGACGCGCCCGGCCGCCAGCCTCGGCCCGCCTGGGGACGGCCGGGGCACTGTCCCGGAGGATCAGCTCCGTGGCCAGGGTCAGGCTGCGCACCATGCCGTGGCCGGGCTCTTCGTCAACCAGGCCGAGCAGCTCACGCACCGCGAGGCGACCAAGCTCTTCGAGCGGATGACTGACCGTGCTGAGCGACGGGGTGAACTGGGCACCTTCAGCAAGGCCGTCAAAGCCCACGACCGCCAGGTCGCTGGGGATCGCCAGGCCGTGGGCGTACGCGGCGTGAAACACGCCCAGGGCCATCTGGTCATTGCCCACGAACACCGCGTCGATGTCCGGGTCGAGCTTGAGCATCTCTTCGAAGGCGCTGGCGCCACTGGCC
>JBBRIV010000338.1:0-2889 GCA_038220425.1 Candidatus Limnocylindrales bacterium | reverse complement strand
GGGATCGTTGGCCAGCAGGGCATGGCCGGTGGCGCTCTTCGAGGCGGCCACGACCCAGTTGTTCGAGCCGACGCCGTGGTTGCCCAGGATGCCCTGGGCCGGGTCAATCCCGGCCGCGGCGGCGATCGATTGGCCCAGGGCCGCGATCGCCCGCAATCCGTCAGCCTGATCGGTGCTGAGGGCGGGGGCGGGCGAGCTGGCCGTGCTTCCTGCCGGGTTTGCAGCCGGGCTGCCGGCTGGCCCGGAGGCCACGGGCTGGTTGGCCTCGGCGCCACCCGAGCCGGGCTCGCCGGTGGGCACGATCACCGGTCCGGTCGCCGGGTAGGGCGGAGTCAGCTCATCGGTCCGCTTGGGATCGCCCAGCTTGGCATCGGCCAGGACCCGGAAGATCTCGGAGTCGAAGTTGTCGCCCAGTGACCAGGCCTGGACGAGTGCCCAGGTCGCCGAGTCGAGCGGCGTCCACGGATCCGGGTCGTAGCCGCCCAGGCCGCCGCCCAGGCCGGCCTTGAAACCCTCGACAACGAAGGCCAGGCCGAGCTTGCCCTTGTTGTCGGCCAGCCAGTCATTGACGCCGTCGGCGTAGGCCTGCAGGTCCGCCTTCAGGTCCGCCGAGGCCGCATCCAGGTCGCGTTGAGCGGCCTGCCGCCAGCCCAGGGTCCGGATGAACTCGTCCTCCTTGAGGGTCGTGGCCCCGAACAGCTCAGACAGGCGGCCGGCCCCGATGTGGCGCCAGACCTCCATCTGCCAGAAGCGCTCCTGGGCGTGGACGTAGCCCTGGGCCAGGAACAGGTCGTGGGGCGTGGTCGCGGTGATGTTGATGATCCCGCTCGAATCGCGGGTGACGGTCGCTCCTGCGGTGAGGCCGGCTGCCCGGATCGAGCCGCTGGTCGTGGGCAGGGCTCGATGGGTGACCCACACGAGCAGCCCGCCGGTCGCAATGATCAGGGCGATCACGAGGACGAGCAGCAGGCTCAACAAGCGGCCGATGATGCGCACAGATCCCTCCACGATCGAGCCAACCGACTGACGGCCCGCGCCAGTGTGCGATGCCCAGCCGGCGTCTGCCGGCCGCTGGCGTCGTTCAGCGGGCCAATTCGACGCCCAGGCCGGCCTCGGTCGCGCTGCGCACGATCGCGTCGGCGAAGATCAGGTCGGCCAGGCCCACCCCCAGGTGGCTGACCAGGACCCGGCCGCTGGACGGCCGCCGGATCCCGTCGCGAATGGCCCGGCCCATCGTGCTGCCCGGATCGGGATAGTCCTGGAACAGGCCGGCCGACCGGTTGGCCAGGAACTGGCCGGGCTCGTCGACCAAAAATAGGCCCGCCTCCAGGGCAACCTCATGATGGACGCTGGTGGCGTAGTCAACCGCGACGACCAGGACATCGGGGGCCAGGTGGCTGTTGGTCAGGGTCTGGCGGACGGCTCCGAATGAGATCGCCGTGATCACGATATCGGCCTGGTCGGTGGCGTCGGGGGCGTCATTGGCCGCCCGGGCGGCGCCGATCCCGAGGGTGGCCATGGCCGGCCCGATCAGCGCCACGGCTCGCTCGCGGTGGCGATCGAAGATTGCGAGCTCTGCGCCGGGCAGGAGGTAGCCAATCACCGGCAGGTGGCTGCGGGCCTGCACACCTGCGCCCAGGATCGCAACCCGGGTCGGGCGTCCCTTGATTGACGGGCCCCAGTGGCGGATCGCGACGCCCGAAATGGCCGCCGTCCGGTCGGCGGTGATCGGGGCGCCGTCGAGGATCGCGATCGGCTGTCCGGTCAGCGGGTCGCTCAGGATCACGGTGGCGTGAATCGTGGGCAGGCCGGCCGTGCTGTTGGCGGGGAACCCGACGACCCATTTGAGCCCGAGCAGATCGGCCGTCCCGTCGGCCGCCGGTCCACGCAGGAAGGCCGGCATGGCGTGCCCGAAAGCGCCCGCTGGACGGGCGTCGACCCCGATCTTGGGCGGCAGCTCTGCGTCGGCGATCAGAGCCAGCATCGTCCGCTCGGCCAGTTCGATGCGCGTCTCGACCGGCGGCATGGCGGCCCGGACCGCGGCCTGGTCGAGGTACAGGATGGGTCCAGCTGGCATCGCCTGATACTAGCCGGGTCGGGCGACCGGCCGGCATACGCCCTACCATCGAACCATGGCGACCATCGACCTCCAACAGAGCCTGGAGAACCTCAAGCTCGAACGCGACGCGATCGTCCTGTACGACGCCCTGGCCGGAATCGAGAAGGACGAGCGCCGGGCATCGGCCTTCCGGACGATCGCCGGCAACGAACGCCGGCATGCCGAGGTGTGGGCCACCAAGCTGCGCGAGCTGGGGGCCACGGTTCCGGCCGTGGGCGGACCACGCCTGCGGGTCCGGCTGATCATCGGTTTGGCCCGGATCTTTGGGACCAACTCGGTCAGCGACCTGGTCCAGGCCCTCGAGGGCGACGAGGAGACGGCGTATGCGGGCCAGGCCTCGCCCGAGGTTGAGGCCATTGCCGCTGACGAGCGCGAGCACGCCGAGATCTGGCGGCGGCTTGACGACAAGGGTGCGCTGGGGGAGACAACGCCGGTCGAGGCCGATCCGGCGGTCCTCCGCGAAGTACGGGTCGCGCGCCAGGCGGGTGAGGTCGGCCGCAACGAACGCTGGCATCGGACCGGCCAGTCGGGAACGCTCCGGGCAGTCATCTTCGGCGTATCTGACGGTCTCGTCAGCAACACCTCGCTGGTCATGGGGATTACCGGCGCCTCATCGGACCCGCATTTCATCCTGCTCGCCGGGATCGCCGGCTTGCTCGCCGGCTCGTTCAGCATGGCTGCGGGCGAATACATCTCGATGCAGTCGCAACGCGAGCTGTACGAACGCCAGATTGCCCTCGAGCGAGCCGAGATGGAGGCGATGCCCGAGG
>JBBRIV010000337.1:0-2897 GCA_038220425.1 Candidatus Limnocylindrales bacterium | reverse complement strand
ACCATGTTCGGCATGCCGGCCACCATCCGGGTCTTCGTGGCCGTCCCGCCGGCGGACCTGCGTAAGGGATACGACGGGCTTTCGCAGCTCGCACGCGATGGCGTCAAGCAGGACCCGCTCTCGGGGCACCTCTTCGTCTTCGCCAACCGGAAACGCGATCGGATCAAGATCCTCTACTGGGATCGCGATGGCTACGCGATCTGGATGAAGCGGCTGGAAAAGGGGACGTATCGCTGGCCCTCGCCAACCTCGGATCACGTCGAGTGGACCGCCTCCGAGCTGGCCGCGGTCCTCGGCGGCATCGACTTGAAGGCAACCCAGAAACGGCCGCGATTCGCCCTGGCCGCCTCTTGAAATTATCGGCGGTTTACGCCGACACAATTTCACATGTCACCGTAATAAGGGTATGACGCCCGGCGACGCCACCCTCCCCGACGACCTCGACACCGCCCACCGCCAGATCCGCGAGCAAGCGGAGACCCTGCGGCAGCAGGGCCACCTCATCGCCAGGCTCCAGCACCAGCTCGAACAGCTCCTCCGGCAACGCTACGGTCGGAAGGGCGAGACGATCGACCCCGATCAACTGTTGCTCTTCGCGCAGGACATCCTGGCCCAGACCGAGCCGATGGCTCCCGCGCCTCAATCACCGGCACCGGCCGCGTCGAAGCCGAAGTCCGAGGGCCATGGCCGCAAGCCGTTGCCGGCGAGCCTACCCCGCAAGCGGATCGTCCATGACGTGGCGCCAGAAAGTCGCGCCTGCCCCGACTGTGGCGATGAACGTCGGCCGATCGGCGAGGAGGTCCGCGAGCAGCTCGAATACGTCCCCGCCAGCCTGATCGTGCTTCAGCACATCCGACCGAAGTATGCCTGCGCGAACTGCGCCGCGAATGTTGTGATCGCCGCGCGACTCCCCGAGCCGATCGAGAAGGGACTGCCGGGGACGGGGCTCCTGGCCCACGTCATCACCAGCAAGCTCGCCGACCACCTGCCGCTCTACCGTCAGGAAGCGATCTTCCGGCGGCACGGTGTCGAACTCGCGCGTTCGACGATGTGCGACTGGATGGCCGCCTGTGCCGGGCTCCTGGAGCCGGTCGTCAAGGCGATGATCCGACGCGTCCTCTCCTCGAAGATGATCGGGACCGACGACACCCCGGTGACGGTCCAGGACCACGCGGGCAAGGGGTCGAAGACCGGGCGGCTCTGGGCCTACCTCGGCGACCGCGACAACCCGTTTATTGTTTATGACTATACGCCTGACCGCAGTCGCGACGGGCCCGATCGATTCCTCAAGGACTATCGCTCAGGTTATCTCCAGTCCGATGCCTACTCCGGCTACGACGGGCTGCACAAGCGCGGGCTCGTGGAGGTCGGGTGCTGGGCCCATGCGCGTCGGAAGTTTCACGAGGCGCGGACCAGCGACCCCGAGCGGTCGCACGCGGCGATCGCCTGGATCGGCCGGCTTTACGGCGTGGAGCGCGAGGCCCGCGACGAGGGCTGGGACGACGCCCGGCTGACGGCGGCCCGCTCCGAGCGGTCGCGACCGCTGCTGGAGTCGTTCGGGGCGTGGCTCGAGGGCGAGGCGAAGAAGGTGCTGCCCAAGAGCCCGGTGGGCGAGGCGATCGCCTACGCCCGGTCGAACTGGACGTCGCTCTTGCGTTACCTCGAAACGCCGTATCTGTCGATCGACAACAACGCCGTCGAGAACGCGATCCGGCCGATTGCCCTTGGCCGGAAAAACTGGTTGCATCTGGGAAGTGATCGCGGTGGTGAGACGGCGGCGACTCTGCTCAGCCTGGTGCAGAGCTGCAAGAACCTCGGCAACGAACCATTCGCCTATCTGCGGGATGTGCTCGATCGGGTGAGCACCCACCCGAACAGCCGGATCGACGACTTGCTACCGGACCGAAGGGTGTTGCCGGGCTCGACGGGTGGCCGAAAAGGATAGATTAAGGCCGAGCCTTCGGCGAGAGCGTGAACGGCGGAAAACAAGGGGTTCGACCGCATCGAATCGGCGAGGGTTTTCGGCCAGGGAGGGCCAGGCCCATGCGCGCCGGACTTTATGCTCGCGTTTCCACGCAAGACCAGCAGACCCTCGGCCTCCAGTCCGAGGCGATGGTGGTTTACATCAAGAACCGTGGCTGGATCACCACCAGGCAGATCGAAGATGTAGGCTCGGGATCGAAGGATCGACCTGGGCGGGAGTCACTCCTGTCATCGGCTCGCCGACGAGAGATCGACGTGATCGTGGTCTGGCGTCTCGACCGTTGGGGTCGGTCGGTGGCCGACCTGATGTCGACGCTGCGAGAATTGACCGATCTGGGAGTCGGGTTCGTCTCGCTGGCCGAGGCGTTGGACCTGACCACGCCCGCCGGCCGGGCGATGACCGGCATGCTCGCGGTCTTCGCGGAGTTCGAGCGGGAGATCTTGCGGGAGCGGGTCAGGGCCGGGATCGCCCAGGCCCGGAAGGAGGGCCGACCCCATGGCCGGCCGAGGACGGCGTCGCTGAAGGCCGACCATGTGCTCGGTCTTAAGGCCGAGGGGGTGAGCCACTCGGAGATTGCCCGGCGATTGGGGATTGGCCGGACGTCGGTCCGACGTATCCTTGCCGCCGGCTGACGACCCGTCGGTCCTGCGCTCAGGCAGCCCGGGTGTCAAGAATGGCCTTCACCGGACGCTTACGCTTCTCCAGTCGCGTGATGTCGTCCGGCAGGTCGCGGAGGTTCCGCTTGGCGAGGTACTGCTCGTCCAGATGATTCTTCTTGAGGATGGCGAGCCGCTGGAGTTCGGCGTCAGCTTCGGCCAATGTGAGGATGGCCGGGTTGCCGGAGGCGATGGCTTTCACTTCGGCGTAAGAGAGTTCCTGACCACCGATGTCCTCGGCCTTTCTGACCACGCAG
>JBBRIV010000336.1:0-2898 GCA_038220425.1 Candidatus Limnocylindrales bacterium | reverse complement strand
CGGCGTCTGTTGGCGACATCCGCTGCGCCATGATCCCGGACCCGACCACCGCTGCTACCAACAGGCTAGTGCCCAATGCCTCGGATATCAGGCGTCGGCGAAGCGATACGACGAAGGCGACGGGAGAGTCGGACGCAGTGCTCATAAAGAATCGAGGGACATCGCGTCGATCTCGGCGATAAGGCCCACAATGCGCGAACGGATTTCGTCACGAATTGGTCGCACTGATTCGAGAGCTCGACCTGCTGGGTCCTCGAGGACCCAATCAAGGTAGGTCTTGCCGGGGAAGAACGGGCAGGCGTCTCCGCAACCCATTGTTACGACGTAGTCCGAAGCCTTCACAGTGTCGTCGGTGAGGATTTTGGGTGTCTGCGTCGAGATATCAATTCCTTCCTCGAGCATAGCCTCGACCACAGCTAGGTTCACTGTGTTCGCAGGGGCGGAGCCAGCCGAACGAACGTTCACCCGGTCGCCCGCGAGATGTTCGAGGTATGCGGCGGCCATTTGCGAACGGCCGGCGTTGTGGACGCAGACGAACAGGACAGATGATTTCTCGCTCATCGCGATGATCTCCAAGAAAGGTCGACAATCTGTGCGAACGGTGAGCATGCCACGCCGTGACGCATAGACGGCGATCGATTGTGACAGTCTCTTGGTAGCATCGACCCTTGTCAATCTAGTCATGGTCGGAGGACGTCAATGGCAACCAACACGGTTATGCAGCGTGGGCCGAAGCTCGACGGTCCGGCATGCTGCCCGACCGGTCTGGCAGCGCCGCTCGACCGGGAAACGGCTGAAGACCTGGCGCGCCTGCTGAAGGCCGTGGCCGACCCCGCTCGCCTGCAGCTCCTGGCGCTGCTCAAATCCAGTACGGGCGGAGAGTCCTGCGTTTGCGACCTAACAGGTCCGCTTGGGCTGTCCCAGCCGACCGTGAGCCACCACCTCAAGGTGCTCACCGAGGCCGGCTTCCTGACCCGCGAGAAGCGCGGCACGTGGGCCTGGTATTCCGTTGTCCCCGGTCGGCTTGCTGAGCTGGCCGCAGTCCTTTACTAATCCGGCCAGCAGTCACGCCATCCTGCTTCTCACTAGACCATCGCGGCACGGGTCACGGTAGTGGGGTCCCAGTCCAAGCCCCAGAACGCTTCGAGGCCCTTCGCTTTGATGAATCGCCGCTGGCTCTCGTGGATGGGGTAAAGCCCTGCGACGTTGACAGGCATCGAGTCGCCTACATCGATGCCCAGGTAGTCCGCCTTGTGCAAGACAGCCGGGGCGAACACGACAAAAGCGGTCATCGCTGACTCACTGCTCGTCCGATCTCCCAAGCCGAGCGAATCGCCGAAGGAAAAGAGGCAGTCCCCTCGGAGATGCTCCGCGATGAAGGCGGCAGCTAGTGCCCAGGAGAGGTCCTTAGACCTGACGCAGATGCACAGCTCTGGCTTCCGAGTCGCCAGTCCTCATGGTCGGCCAAGGAAAGACCATAGGTGAAAGCTTCAAGAAGGCCGGGCTCTGGCAGGTCGGGATAGGTGATCGCGGTGACGCCCTTCAGCCCGAGTTTGGTGGATTCGATCGGCAGGAACTGCGGTTCCACGGCCTCGGTGAGCCGATCGAGGTGGGCGAGGTAGCGCTCGACGCGTGTCATGTGGTCGTGGCATCCAGCCACCAGTCCAGGTCCCGCTCGATCGCCTCGATCGCGTCGAGGTGCTCGACGGCGTGGGGCGCGTCGTCGGCATCGTCGTTGCTGTCGTGCGCGAACTAGCCGAGATGGCCTATCAGTGGGCCGAGCCCTACCGCTTTGGGGCCCAAACCCGGATTGGCACGCGAGCTCCGACCCCGCATCTCGAAGGCGTCGAGCGGACGGTCCGCTGGTTCCGGGACAACGCGTCGACCTGACGCCAACTTAGCGTCGCGGTGCAGCCGAGTGGGTCACCCACGTCGACGGCACACCCACCAGGCACCGGGACCTGCGCTGGCCTCGGCTAACAAGCTCCTCGTTGCCCAGGCAGGCAGTTACGATCAAATATGAGCGTTGTTCGCCGGCAAGCCGCGCGCCGGTGGGCCACGTTCGGCGGGGCGACCGCTCTACTTGTCGCGATGCCAGCCCTGCTGGCCGCCCGTCCGGTGGCCGCGTCCACAATGTCCGCGAGTGACGTCGTGGCGGCGGCCATCAAGTCTGCCGAGGTCCCGCACCAGGGCCTGGTGGAGATCAACGCCTCGCTCGGGATTCCCGACCTGCCGATTGTGAGCGACGAAACCAAGATCCTCTCCGGGACGACCCGGGTCCGTACCTGGTGGTTGACTCAGACCTCGTGGCGCACTGACACCATCACCGCGACCGGACAGGAGATGACTGCGGCGGACCCGGGCAGCACTGATGGTGGCGTGCGGCAGTGGAGCTTCGAGAACAACAGTGAGACCAAGTTGTCCAACCCCGGCGTCCGGCTCCCGCGTGCCGACGACCTCGTGCCGCCGCAGGCCGCCCGTCGGCTGATCAGCTGGCTCGACTCCAGCGATCGGATCATGCCGCTGGCCGCGCGTCGGATCGCTGGGTACAACGGGGCCGGCGCGGAGATCGTGCCCAGCGACCCGCGCAGCAGCGTCGGCCGGGTGGATCTCTGGGTCGAGCCGCGCACGGGGCTACCACTAGAGATCGACGTCTACGCCCGCGGCGCCGAGCGTCCCTCTATCAGCACACGATTCCTCGACCTCGACCTGGTCCAGCCCTCGTCGTCTGTACTGAACCCGGTGCTGGTGACCACGGCCGAGCAGGACTCCAACGCGGAGCCGGACTTGCTGGCTCGGCTCAACTCGTCGGACGGCGTGCCGCTGCCGAGCTCGCTGGGCACGCTTGCGCGCCTCACCGGGCCCGCCGCAGCAGGGCTGAACGGCATCGCGACCTAC
>JBBRIV010000335.1:0-2906 GCA_038220425.1 Candidatus Limnocylindrales bacterium | reverse complement strand
CGACCAACGTCGCCCTTTACAAATCCGGTGGGATCGTTGGCACCGAAACGGATGCCGCCTTCCTGCGTTCGTTCTTCGCCGGTCCCGAGATCCGTCTGCCGGCGGGCACCTGGGACGTCACGGCGATCGCCGCCTTCTCGGTGGGCGATTGTTCCGGTCCCCAGCACACGATCAAGGCCACCCTGCGGATCACGGTTAGTGGCTGAACCCGCCAGCCTCGATCGGCTGATCGAGCCAAGGTCGAGACTGGCCGCTAGCGCACCGTGGCTCGTCGCGCTGATTGGGCTGGCGATCCCGCTGATTGGCGGGGACGGAGCCGGCTGGCCCTACGTCCTGGGCTGGCTGGTGGTGCTGGGATTGCTGGCGTGGGTCACGCCCCTGGCCGGAGCCGATCGGCGCGACCGAATCCAATGGGCCCTGATCGTGATCCTGCTGCTCGTCGCCCCGGGCTTCGCTGTGGGTGGGATCTACCTGATCCCAGCGGCGCTTGTGTGGCTCGCGATCGAACTCGGATCTGGCCACGGTCATCGGAGCCCTCCCGATGGCCCAGCAACCCATCCCTGACCAGAACCATGAGAACGGGCACGGTTCAGGCGTCTACCCAGTTCAGCCCAACTCGTGACGGCCAGAGTCAACACGATGGCCCATGCTTGAGGTCTCGCATGGTCTCAGGGCGAAGGCGAGACGACGGTAGAGGACTCCAAGCTCGAGAACAGAAAGGCGCCGGTCACGTAGTCGAGGACGATGATCGATCTGCCGGAGATCGGGACACAGGACGCGCCTTGGGCCGGCGAGCAGGTCGACCCCGCATCGCCCTGGAACTCGACCCCCCAGACGGCTCGGTCTGGCGAGAGGTAGAGCCGGTCCTGCTGCAGGCTCAGGCTCGAGAGCGATCCGCTCCGCGCCCCGAGCAAGGTGCCCTTGCTTTGGCCGAGGTGGTCCGTCGCGATCTGGATTGCCGTCGCCTCATCGATGCCTCCGGTCGGCAGGATGAACCCGGCCGGCCCGACCATCGCCAGGTCGTCCACGATCGTCGATGTTCCGGCGGGATCCACGTAGACGAACGCCCAGCACCCACGATTGGGCAGCGTGAAGCCGAGGCCAAGCGTTCCTCCGCTGAAGCCGCCCGGAACCTCGCCCGTTAAGGAGCCGGCTTTGAGCCAGCCCACCGCAGTCGGGCGGCTCAAGGGGATCGCGATCAAGCGCATGTCCTCGAGGACCCACCCGGTGTCGGAGTCGATCACGACCTTCTCCCCACCACCGCCGAACCGCCACCTCGAACTCGGGGGCAGGAGCCAGTGGAACCCTCCGTCGTCCACCGCCGGACCGGACCAGCCACTCGGCGGCCCGGCCGGAGCGACCGGAGTGGCTGGACAATGGCCCAGCGGCTTTGTCCCGACTGAGGTAGTGACTGGGACTGCCGAGGTCGCAAGTCCCGAGGATGGGCCGGCCGCCACGACGATGCTGCTGGCTCCACCAGACCACGTCGCCGTCAGGAGCCAGCACCCGGGCTGCGGCAGGACCAGCCCGCCGACCCATCCGGCATCGACCGCCAGGGCGTACAGGGACCCCGAGGCGACCCGCCCTGGCGTACCCGGTTGGCCTCCGACGAGGATCGGACGGTCCAGCCAGCTTGCGAAGACCGAGACGCCAGCCTCTGACTCGATCCCCTGGTCGCTGAGCCAGACCACTTTCTCCGGGAGGCCGGCGACCCACGGGATGAAGCCGCTGCGCCAGCGCAGGCCACTGACATCGATCTCCGGGGCCTGGCCTCCCGCGACGCGCGTGATCGGCGTCACCGGACAGGTGCCGGTGACATGGGGCACGCGACTCGGAACGGCATCGGTCGGCCCGGCGGCGGATCCCTCGGGCGACGCGATCGCGCCCGGCGCATGGCTTGGCGGTCCCGAACCGAGCAAGGGGCCACCGAGGAAGGCGACGCAGAGCAGGCCCGCGAGGCCGACCGAGGCGGCCGCGACGAGCGGGGTGAAGCTGCTGGCCCGAGGCTTGCCGGGCCACGACGTGGCGAACCACCTCCGTGGACGGCGTTGCGGGGTGATCGCGATCAGCTTGAGGATCCGTCCCGAGAGCTCCGAATCCGGTCCGCCCAGCGCTTGCTCGCCCAGCAGCCCCTGCAACGCGCCATCGAGGTCATCGGCCTGGTCGCGCCTGTCGTCGGTCATGGGAGCGTCCTCATCGATCTTCTGCCTGCAATGCCGTCCGCAGGGCCGACCGGGCGGCATTGAGGCGTGATTTCACGGTCCCGACCGGCCGACCGACGACGAGCGCGACCTGGTCGAGGGGATAGCCCTCGAAGTAGTGCAGAGCCAAGACGGTCCGGTGGTCGAGGGAGAGTCTCCCGAACGCCCGCCCGAGACGATCTCGACCCGCGAGCGACGCACCAGGCTCGAGGCCACCGTCGGGCACGGCCTCGGTCCGGATCGCCTCGCTCCGCGACGCCCGGTTCTCGGCAATCGTGTCGAGCGTGATGGGGATCAGCCGAACCGGGCCCGTGCGGCGGATGGCCTTGCGGGTCGCATTGATCAGGATGGCGCGCAGCCACGCCTCGAAGGCGACCCGGTCCCGCAACCGGGGAAGATCCCGCCAGACGAGCATGAACGCCTCCTGAACGACGTCGTCAGGGTCGACCCGGTCGCCACCGACGGCCCGGACGAGCCGCCAGGACGAGTCGAGATGGCTTGCCACCAGGCGGGCGAACGCGTCGGCGTCACCCCGCTGCGCTCGCTTGACGAGTTCGTCCTGGCTGTTCTCTTCGGGCACTGTCATAAAGGACCGTCTCGCCCAGCAAAGGTTCAATCTTTGCCAGTGAGTATTGCCTGACGCCCTGCGGCGAGCGCGACGAACGGGGGTCCGACACGATGGCCAAATAGCGATGAACGTCCGAC
>JBBRIV010000334.1:0-2912 GCA_038220425.1 Candidatus Limnocylindrales bacterium | reverse complement strand
CTGCTTCGCGGCATTGAGCTGGAGCAGCGCAGTGACGAAGTCACGATTCATGGTGCGCCTCCCGTCACATTTGCCGTTTACCGGCCCGAATTCCGTCTTGTCCGACCGCCAAAAAAAACGTGGGGGTCACCCACGTTCCATGAGAGCGGCCGGTGAAGTTGATCGGGAGTATACACCCGAGGGGGTGGATCGTCGATCAGCCGAGCGGCGTGCCCAGCGGAAAGCGGCGCTCGACATAGTCGTCCAGGATCCGCTTGAACTCCTCGACCAGGCCGTCGCCGCGCAGGGTCCGGTCGAGCCGGCCGTCGATGAAGACCGGCGCAACCGGCTCTTCGAAGGTCCCCGGCAGGCTGATCCCGATGTCGGCGTGCTTGCTCTCGCCCGGCCCATTGACGACGCAGCCCATCACCGCCACGCGCAGCTCCTCGACGCCGGGGTGGCGCTCCTTCCAGACCGGCATCTGGTCCTTGAGGTAGGTCTGGATCTGCTGGGCCATCACCTGGAAGAAGGTCGAGGTCGTCCGGCCGCACCCGGGGCAGGCGCTGACCTGGGGCAGGAAGCTGCGCAGGCCGAGCGACTGGAGGACCTGCTGGGCCACCTCCACCTCGAGCTCGCGGCCGGCGCCAGGCTCCGGCGTGAGTGAGACCCGGATCGTGTCGCCGATGCCCTCGTTGAGCAGGACCGCCAGCCCGGCCGTGCTCGACACGATCCCGGGCATGGCCATGCCGGCCTCGGTCAGGCCCAGGTGGAGCGGGTAGTCCGAGAGCGCCGCCAGCCGGCGATAGACATCGATCAGGTCACGCACGCCCGAGACCTTGGCGCTGATGATGATCCGGTCGTGACCCAGGCCGGTCGCCTCGGCCAGCTCGGCCGAGCGCATCGCCGATGCCAGCATTGCGTCGATCAGCACGTCGCGCGAGTCGCGCGGTTGGGCGAGCCGGGCGTTGGCCTCCATCAGCTCGGTCAGCAGGGCCTGGTCCAGGGACCCCCAGTTAACCCCGATCCGGACTGGTTTGTCATTCTCCATGGCGATCCGGACGATCGTCTGGAAGTGCTCGTCATGGCGCTTGGCGCCGACATTGCCCGGGTTGATCCGGTACTTGGCCAGGGCGGCCGCGGTCTCCGGGTAGCGCTCCAGGAGCAGGTGACCGTTGTAGTGGAAGTCGCCGATGACCGGCACGTCCACGCCCAGCCCGCGGACCTTGCGGACGATCTCCGGAACGGCGGCAGCGGCCGGCTCGTTGTTGACTGTGATCCGGACCAGCTGGCTGCCGGCGTGGGCAAGCCGGGCGATCTGGATCGCCGTGGCGTCGACGTCGGCCGTATCGGTGTTGGTCATCGACTGGACGACGATCGGGTGGGCCGACCCAACCAGCACGCCACCAACGTCCACGCTGACCGTGGCCCGGCGACGCGGCCGGAGCAGGTCGGGGCTGGTCAGGGGCTCGTCGCGACCGGCCAGCGGCAGCAGCTCGCGCTCGCTCACGGCGTTGCCGACCCGAGATTGGTCACGTCGAAGTAGGTGATCCAGACGAGGAAGGCCATCAACAGCCCGAAGCCGGCCACGAAGGTCAGCTGCTCGGCGCGCAGGCTGAACCGGTTGCCGGCGATCCGCCGGATCAGCAGGAAGAGCACCCGGCCGCCGTCGAGCGGTGGGAAGGGCAGGATGTTGACCAGGGCCAGGTTGGCCGACAGGAGGGCTGCGATGTACAGCAGGTAGATCGGCCCGAGATCCCAGAAGACGGTCCCAACCTGCTGGGCAATCCCGACCGGACCGGTCACCGGCGGGCGCTGGGTGGGGTGGTTGATGATCGAGCTGCCCAGCTGGCCCAGGCCATCGGCAATCAGGCCCAGGGCCTTGGACGTCTCGGTTGCGCCACTCTGGACGGCAGTGACCAGGTCGTGCCCGACATAGGCCCCGGTTGGCTTGAGCTGCAGCCCGACCGCGCCACCCCGGATCCCCAGCGGGCCTTCCTGGTCGGTCTTGCCGGCAGCGGTGCTCGCGGCATTGAAGGCGTCGATCTCGGCCTGCGACCGGAGGGTCACGGTGACCACGCTCGAGCTGCCATCAACGTGGGTGACCTTGAGGGTCACCGTCTGGCCGGCCAGCCTGTAGAAGTCATCGATGGCCGTGCGCCCGCCAAAGGCCTCGTAGCCGCTGCCGTTAACCGCGTCGATCCGATCGGTCGGCAGAATGCCGGCCAGGGCGGCCGGCGAACCGGTCTGGACCTCGGCAAAGGTCAGGCCAACCAGGGGCGTGGCCACCAGCGAGATCGCAAAGAAGATGGCGAAGGCCAGGACCAGGTTCATGGCCACCCCAGCCACAAGCACGATCAGCTTGACCGGCAGGGCCGCCCGGACGAACGAGCGCGGGTCGTCCGAGTCACCGTCCTCGCCTTCCAGCCGGACGAAGCCGCCGATCGGCAGCCAGTTCAGGGTGTAGATGGTCTCGCCCTTTGCCCGCAGGACCTTCGCCCGGGGCGGGAAGCCGATCCCGAACTCATGGACCCGGATCCGGGCCAGCCGGGCGGTGAAGAAGTGGCCGGCCTCGTGGATGACCACGATCACGGTCAGCAGGGTGATGAAGATCACGACCGTGATCAGGGTCTGGGCGATCGATCCGAGCAATTCCATCAGGCCACGGCTCCACTGGCATAGGCGGCCCGGACTTCGCGGTCCAGGACCACCAGGGCGTCCACGTCGGGTGCCTGGTCCGGTCCCCCGCCGAAGCGACGGACCGCCGCTTCAAGGAGGCGCGGGATGGCGGCGAAGTCGAGGCTGCCGGCCAGGAAGCGGGCGACCGCGACATCGTCGGCGGCGATCAGGACGGCCGTGGCCCGGGAGCCGGTCAGGCCGGCGGCCCGGGCGATCCGGAGCGCGGGAAAGCGCGTCTCGTCGGGCGGTCCAAAGTC
>JBBRIV010000333.1:0-2916 GCA_038220425.1 Candidatus Limnocylindrales bacterium | reverse complement strand
ATCGTGCCGGTCGGGCTCAGGCCGGCCAGCCGGGCTCCGGCGGGCGTCGAGGCACCGACGCAGCCGCCCACGATCGCGGCGTAGTCGAGCACGTCGGTGATCTTGGGGTGGACGTGGCGCGCCCCAAAGCTGACCACGGGCTGTGGGGCGGCCGCCTCGACCACCTGGCGAGCGGCGGTTGCCCAGCCGGTCGACTGGGCCAGCATGCCCAGGAAGGCGGTCTCGTACAGGCCAAAATGGCGGTAGCGCGCCCGGATCCGCAGGACGATCTCCTTGGGCGCGATCGAGTCGCCGTCGTCGAGAGCCTCGACGGATGTCTCGGCCGGGTCGCTGTCGGCCAGGACGTGGGCCAGCAGGTTCTTGGCCTCGTCGATCCCGCACAGGACCGCCGGTTCGCGAGCAAAGACCTCCATCGCCACGAGAGGATCCAGGCCCTCGCGCTCGAGGATGCTCTCGGCCCGGGCGAAATAGACGTCGGCCGAATCACCCGACAGGATTTCGGTCGAAGGCCGGCTGCGTACGATCCCCATCAGGGCGCCTTGTCTCCCTCCTCCGGATCGGGCCGAACACGTCGAGCCATCCGAACCGGTTGGTCCGCGAGTGTACCGCGCGAGGTTCGTGCCGGATAACGTCCTGCGCCCGCACTCCGGGCCGGCGGGCCCCCAGCCTGGCGTCCGATCGGACGCCGCCCATGCCGGGCACCCCGGCCGAGGCGGCCGAGGCGGCGGAGCTGGCTGATCGCGTAGCCGATCAGCACGAGGGTCACGAGGAGCACCGCCAGGGCGACCCGGATGCGCAGGCTGCCGATGTCTGCCGCCTGGCTCCAGGCGTCGTCCGCCGCCAGCGCCTGCACTCGAGCAACCACCATGTCACCCGCGCTGAAGGCCGTCGCGGCGGCCGCCAGGCTGGCCTCGGGATCCGTCCCGATGAGCCCAACCTGGTCGACCACGGACGGCGCGGCTGGTTCGGCCGCTGCGGCGGCGCTGATGGCCTGGACCACCTGGAGCTCGTTGGCCGCCTCGGTCACGGCCGCCCCGCGGCTGCCCTGCTGGAACGCGGTCCGGAGGCTGACCGGCGGGGTCAGCCCGGCCGCCGCGGCGGCGGTCGCGATGCTGTCGCGCTGGTCGAGCAGCTGGCCCTCCGAGATGAACAGGTCGGCCGCCGCGTCGAACTGCCAGGCGTTGAGGGTATCGAGGACCCCTTGCGGCAACGTCCAGCCAGCGGCCCGGTCGATCAGTGCCTGGTAGGCACGGCGGAGCATGGCCCGCTTTGCCAGCAACGCCTGCTGGTCCGTCGTGACGACCAGGTTCAGCCACAGGCTGGTGGCGTCCACACCGGTCCGCTCGGCAACCAGGTCGAGCAGGCCACGCCAGTCGGGCGGTCCATCGCTGACCTGGGACGGACCGGCCAGGCTCTTTGGCTGGTATGCAGCTTCGCGGCCGGACGCCGCCCGCCAGACCGTTTGCAGGCCGTCTGCGCCGACCAGCTCGTACAGCCGGCTGGCCAGGCTGACCGCTGCGGCCCGGCCATAGCGGTTGACCAGGTCTGTGCCGGTCGCCGTCCAGGCGTTGAGCGGGATCGCCGCCGCCTGCAGGGCCGGCGTGATCGACTCGTCGCGCGGCTTGAGCTTGAGTGAAGCGGCCACCCGGTTGCCGTAGAAGATCGCGAACCCGTCGGCGATCCAGCGATCGCCGAAGAAGGACCCGTCGAACCAGAGGTGAGCCAGCTCGTGGATCGCCACCGTGTCATCGGCGGTATAGGCGATCTGGATCCGGCCTTCGGCGGGCAGGTAGTTCGCCGCGTAGCCATCGATCGAGCGGGGCAGGGCCTCTTCCACGGCCAGCACCGGTGTGCTGGGCTGGAACGGCAGCCCGATCTCCTGGGCAAGCAGGGGCAGGCTGCTTCGAAGCAGGGCACTCATCCGGACGCCCCAGGCAGGGTCATCGGGCCAGGCCCGGACGACGATGCTGGCCGGCTGGCCGTCGATATCGAAGTCCACCTGGGTCTCGACAAAGGCACTCGGCCGATCGGCAGCCACGACCGCGCTGAAGGCCAGGGGATCCGCGATCGGCCCCGATCGAACGCTGATCGTGCCATCGGCCGCCGTCTGAGCCGCCGTCAGCGGACCCGAGACCACCCGCACGTCGTAGCCCGCCGGGAAGTGCACGAGCACGCTCGACCCAGCCAGGCCGGCCGAGCCGTAGGCCCACACGGGAAACGTCACGAGAGACGCGCCGATCCGGATCAGGCGACCCGGCGAGCCCCCCGGGTCGGGCAAGTCGAAGCTGAGGGTGACCGTGCTCGTCCGCCCGGCACCCAGGGCCCCACCCAGTCCGACCGCCAGGACCTGCTGGCTGGCGTTCCGGCTCACGAGACTGACCGCCACCTTTCTGGTACCCGCGACGGCGCTCGGGTGGACGGCCGTGGGCGGGACCGAGACGTCGATCCGATCGAAGGTGTAGCGCCGGATCACGGTATCCACGAGGTGATTCGTGGCAGCCAGCTGCACGCTCACGTGGACCAGCCGGCTGGCCGGCCGGACGTCGTAGGTGGCAGCCCCGATCATCGTCAGGCCGGGGCCGGCCGCGCTGGCGGCGGCCCGGGTCGGCCCCAGGACCGGCGCGCCGAACAGCAGACCCAGGCCCAGGATGAGCCCGAGTGCCGCCCGCAGGCGTGCCCGGGTCACGACCCGAGCAGCTCCGGCAGGCGTGCCGCGTAGCGTTCGAAGAGGCCCGGATTGCGGCTCACCCGGCTGGCTGAATCGGGGATCCGGCCGCCGATCCAGAGCCAGCCGGCGGACTCCTCGAGCAGGGCGTCGCAGATCGCCAGCGAGCGGGCCAGGGCAACTCCGAGTTCGTCCCGATCGAGCAGCCGGAATGGAATTTCGTGGCTCAGCGTGGGCCGGCCATCCTCCGC
>JBBRIV010000332.1:0-2919 GCA_038220425.1 Candidatus Limnocylindrales bacterium | reverse complement strand
CGGTTGTTCGAGCTCGGCAGCCACGCCGTCTCGCAAGTGGACCTGGTGGCCGTTGCCCAGCCGTACCTCCAGGAGCTCGCAGAGGCGACCGGCGAAACAGCCCACCTCGGCGTGATCCGCGATCAGATGGTGCTGTACATCGCGAAGGTTGAAGGGTGGCACTCGTTGCGGATGCCGTCCCAGGTTGGGCATCGAATGTCGATGCACTGCACAGGCTTGGGCAAGATCTTGCTGGCCCACCAGGACGAGGCGGAGCGTGAGAAGTATCTGCAGAGCGCCGATCTCAAAGCGATGACGCCCAACACGATCACCAAGCTCGATGTCCTGAGAGCCGAACTGGCCAACGCGCGCAAGAACGGGTTCGGGGTTGACAACGAGGAGCTCGAGCTTGGCCTACGGTGCGTCGCCGCGCCAATCCGTGACTACACGGGAAACGTTGTCGCAGCTCTGAGCGTGTCCGGACCTACGACGCGGCTCACCGCGGGGAAGACGTCCGAGTTGGCCGGGCAGATCGTCAAGGCCGCAACTGCTGCCAGCGAACGCCTGGGTGGAGAGACCCGATAGAAGAGGGCATCCGGTCCAGATCGCTCGCCCTGGACCTCGCGGCGTAATCCCCGCGACTCAGGTGGCCGCATGGGCCGGGCACGGCGTCAATGTCCTGCTGCGGGTCTACGCGAAGGTCTTGGACGGCAATCCAGATCAGGCCCTACGTCTTTGTCACAACGGTGTCACTAACGCTGTGACACGAGGCGCCACGACTGATGACGAGATGACGCGAACTCCGTTGCGAGACAACGCGCGGTGTCGCGCCGCGTCGTGACGTGTCACGCACGGGAACAGACTGCAAATCCGTCGCGAAAGCTTCGAAGGTTCGAATCCTTCGCCTGCCACCACTTGTCAAGCCAGCCCCTGACCTGCAGCGATGCATGTCAGTGGCTGTGATGTGCGTGTCGGGCCATGACCAGCGACAATCGGCCGTCTACGGGTGTGCGCTTCGCAGTGATCCTGGTGCTGATCAGCGGTTTCCTCTTCGACCGGGGTCGAGCGTACCGACGGCGGACCGAAACAAGCGCCTAAACCCATCGGCTGGCGATCGCTACACATCGACCGCTACCTGGATGCAGACGCTTTCGTATGGGCCGCGACTGTCGTACCGCTGCACTGGGGCACATCAATGAGTCAACAAACTCTGGGCACACCCATCGACGCCGAGGAGATCCATCGGACGCTCGACGGAGTCGTCATCGATCACGCCAGATCTTCAACGACAAGCTCCTGGAGAGGGACAACATCTACAACTACCATCGACCTCACGGCGGCCTCGGCGGCCCAGGCGGCCAGACCACCCAACGAACGCCTACGCCAGAACACCCAGGCCCGGGTGTGAGCAGGCACAGTCAGTTGCATAGCGCGCAGAAGGGTCGTGGGACCGTGACGATGCCTCCTGAGCTCGTGGGCGCTTGGCGGCGGACGGGCCTGATCATCGGGGGTCTCCGGCAGATCGACTTCTGCGACGTGCTGTGGATTCAGGGCGAGGCGTGGTTTGCCGATATGCGGCTGCGGATCGGCGATGTCGGGCCTGATGAGGACGACCCGATCGCATCGCACTACGGACGACCTCGCGCTTTCGCCGGCCGGTCGCGCTGGCTGGACCCGATCCTGCAGTGGGATCACGAGATCGACATCGACCTAACCCCTGGCCCGGACGCAAACCGGATCTCCTGGGAGCGCGGCGGGATCGTCGAGCGGGGCACCCGTCAGCGCGCGGGACTGGATGTGCCGTGGGCGGAGGAGTGGATCCGGGTGTCCACTCCAGGGGCTCCGGTGATCGCCGTGTCCGACGGATCGAAGCGCGTGACCCTGACCGTGGAGTCGTGGGCGATCGAGGTGACCGACGAGCGCCCAGCCGGACCGTTTCGCGCCGTCAGGCGTGACCTGATCGACTCGGCCTGGCGAGTTGTCGGCGAGGTCACGGCCGACCAGTCGTGACTGCCGTACGCAGGTAGCCGCGGCAGAGCAGCACCAGGGTGAGGGCTGCCAGCTCGAGCCCGGCCGCCACCAGGGCGACGTGGCCGACGCGCACGACGGTGAGTAGCAGGGAGGTCGCGATGACGCCGAGACCTTGCGCCGTACGCAGAGCCGAAAACCCCTGTGCCCGACTGCTTTCGGGCGTTAGCCGTTCGGTCGCCACGGAGTAGAACGTGCCAAGCGGCGCCAAGCACAGGCCGACGACAAGGCACCCGGCCGCAGCGAACCACGGGTTGGGTGCCAGCCCGATGCCGACCGCGCCGACCGCGCTGGCCGCGAGCAGTCCGAGCACCCCGGTCAGGCCGATGTCGCCGCCCGCCCTTATGACGGCAGCGCCCCCCGACACGGAGGCCAGGCACAGGGAGAGGGTGAAGACGACCGCGGCCGTCGGGGCGAGCCCGTAGCGCAGCGCTAGCGCGACCGCACCGACCTCCACCACAGCCACGGCCATGGCAGAGGTGGAATAGCAGACCAGCCAGATTGCCATCGCGGCCGACCAGCGGGCGCCCTTCCGGGTCACCAGGGTGGGCCGCGCGGTCGTTGCCACCCGAGCGAGCAGGAGGGCTGGGAGGGCGCTCGCGAGTGTCATGACCGCCAGCGGGAGCACTGAGGTGAGGATGCCCAGGACCGCCGCGATGACCGGGCCAACGACGAAGACCAGCTCGTTCGCAGTGGCCCCGACCGCGACCGCGCGCGGGAGCTGGCGGCTCGGCACGATGCCGCTGAGCAGCAGCCTGTACGACGCCACGATGCTGGCGTTCGCCACTCCGGTCAGCGCCGCGACTGGCACCAGGACGGCGGGCGCGAGACCTGCTGCGGCCGCCACGGTGAGCACGAGCAGCGTGACGGCGCGGCCGAGGAGCAGGGTGCGCAGGAACCTGGCCGGATCGC
>JBBRIV010000331.1:0-2922 GCA_038220425.1 Candidatus Limnocylindrales bacterium | reverse complement strand
CTGGCCCGCTTCGGGTCGACGCTGCTCGAGGTCCAGCTGCAGCAATCTGACGCCGAGGGTGACCACCACTGGCCGTTCACGCCCGAACGCAATCGGCAGGGCCGGATCGACGCCGGGCGGGTGCTGGATACGCTGGCCGAGGCCGGCGCTGAGGATGTCACCCTCATCCTCGAGGTCATCCCAGGCTGGGACCAGCCTGATCGCGAGGTCGTCGCGGAGCTGGTGGCATCGGTCGACTACTGGCGCTCGGCGATTGCCGATCACGGCCTGGCCGGAGCCTAGAGCTGATGTCCGGACCGCAAGACCAGCAGACTGGCTCGTCAACCGGCCGCGTGTCCTCGGCCGGGATCGAGCTCAACTATCGAGTCGAAGGCAACGGACCCGAGACCGTCGTGCTGGTCAATGGCATCGGGGACGACCTCCAAGCCTGGGCGATGCAGATCCCCGACCTCCTGGCGGCCGGCCTGCGGGTCGTGAGCTTCGACAACCGCGGGATCGGTCGTTCCGACAAGCCAGCCGGACCGTACACCAGCCGCCAGGGTGCCGCCGACACGCACGCGCTCGTCCAGGCCCTGGGACTCGGACCATTCCACCTGGTCGGCTGCTCAATGGGCGGGCTGATCGCGCTGGAATACGCCCTGGCCTTTCCGGATGACCTGCGCTCCCTCGTGCTGGCCGACACCTACGCCGCTCCTGATGCCTATACCAAGAACGTGCTTGAGGCCTGGGCGGCCATCCTGGCCGGCGGCGGCATTGCTCTCGTCATGGCCCAGATGGCGCCCTGGATCTTCAGCCCCGAATTCCACGCGGCCCAGGCTGATGTCCTGGCGGGCTACATCGACGAGATGGTCCGGACACGCCAGACCAGCGAGTCGTTCGCCGCCCAGCTGGCGATCCTCCACGATCACGACTGCTGGGACCGGCTGGCCGCCATCGCCACCCCAGCCCTGGTCCTGGTTGCCGAGTCGGATGTGCTGATCCGGCCGAACCTGTCCCGCCGGATGCTCGAGCGCCTGCCGGCGGCCAGCTGGGCGGCCGTGCCGGGCGGCCACGCGGTGATGTGGGAGAGGCCCGGTCCGTGGAATCAGGCGATCATTGCGTTTGTCCAGGAACACGCGGCGTCACGAACCCAGTGACCGAGGTGTCACATGATCGGACATGGCATGCTTGCCAAACCTGTGAGAGTCGGGCACGATGATGCGCGATAGTGTCAGTGAGGCGGGATGATGCTGGCTGTTGACCGGCGCTTGAAGATCCTTGAAACCGTGGCGGAAGAGCAGACGATCCAGGTTGTCGAGCTTGCTGCCCGTTTCCGGGTATCCGAGATGACCATCCGCCGCGACATCAAACGCCTCGAGCGCGACGGCTTCCTGCGCCGGACGTACGGCGGCGCGACGGCTCACCTGACCCGCTCGCTGGACCTCGCGTTCAATGCCCGGGCCCTCCAGTCCGCGCGCGAGAAACGCCTGATCGGAATGGCCGCCGCCCAGCTGGTCGTCGAGGCCTCCAGCCTGTTCATCGGCATCGGCACGACCTGCGAGCAGTTTGGGCGGTACATCCGGGCCCGCTCGGAGCTGACCGTCGTGACCGGCTCGCTGCCCATCGCCAGCCAGCTCGGGACACGCTCGATGCACACCGTCGTCCTGGGCGGCACCGTCCGCCAGGACGAGCTTAGCTGCATCGGCCCCGCGGCCCGGGCGACCCTCGGTCGCTATCGCTTCGATATCGCGGTGATCGGGGCGGCCGGCCTGTCTGCCGAGGCCGGGATCACCGACATGATCGACGAGGAGGCCGACATTCACCGGCTCGCGATCGAGCTGGCCAGCCGGGTCGTGGTCCTCGCCGATGGTTCGAAGCTGGGCCTGGTCACCCTGGCGGCGGTGGCGCCGGCCACGGCCATCGACGTCCTCGTCACCGATCCCGGTGCCGACCCGGTTCAACTCCAACGCCTGCGCGATCTCGGGATCGAGGTCGTGCTGGCCACCGCGCCCCTGGCCAGCGGCAGCCAGGCCGCACTCGACGAGGAAGAGAGATCCGCATGACGTCGCCCCTGGCTGATCGGTTCGGCACGGCCAAGCCGGTGATCGCAATGCTCCATTTCCCAGGCCTGCCGGGACGCCCCCGGCACGATCGGATCGGGGGCCGGGCGCACCTGGTCGACGTCGTCGGTCGCGACCTGCAGACGCTCCAGCAGGCCGGCGTGGACGGGCTGCTGTTCTGCAACGAGAACGACATTCCGTACCAGCTCGCCGTTGGACCCGAGATCCCCGCCTCGATGGCCGCCGTGATCGGCGAGCTCCGCTCCGACGTGCGCGTTCCGTTCGGGGTCAACATCCTGTGGGATGCCCAGGCCAGCCTGGCCCTCGCCCGCGCCACCGGGGCAACGTTCATCCGGGAGGTCCTGACCGGCGTGTACGAAAGCGACCTGGGCATGATTGCCCCGAACATCGGCGACCTGGCCGGGTATCGGACGGCGATCGGCGCGGACAGCGTGGCCTTCTTCGACAATATCTCGCCCGAGTTCAGCAGCGCGATTGGCAACCGGACGATTGCCGACCGAGCCCGTGGCGCGGCCTTCCTGGGCATGGACGCCATCCTGATCAGTGGGCCGGCTGCCGGCGTTCCGTTTGCGATGAGCGACCTGAGCGCCGCCAAGGAGGCCGCCCCGGAGATGGCCATCGTGGCCAATACGGGCGTTCGCGCCGACCGGATCGCCGAGATCTTCAAGGTCGCCGACGGTGCCATCGTGGGCACCAGCCTCAAGGTGGACGGCATCACCTGGAACCCGGTCGACCCGGCCCGGGCCGGCCAGCTGATGGATGCCGCGCGGGCCACTCGCTAGAGACCCGGTCCCGGCAGAGCTGGACCTACACTGGCCGGGTTCAGCTGGCCCATCTCCACCGGACCTTCGAGATCAAGCAT
>JBBRIV010000330.1:0-2941 GCA_038220425.1 Candidatus Limnocylindrales bacterium | reverse complement strand
CACATCGTTGACCGTCCGGCCGACGCCGGCGTCGATGCCCGCGTTCGAGGACAGGGCGCCCAGGAGGACGGCCACGCCGAGGGCGATGCAGACCACGGACAGCGCCGTCCGGAGCGGGCGAGCCCCCAGGCTGCGCCAGGCAAACCAGCCGAGGCCGGACATGGGGTCGGACATGGGCTAGAGCCCCAGCTGGGCGAGCCGGCTGATCAGCGGCGCAGCGCTGTGATCGGACCGCCGGCCCAGGACGATCTCGTCGCGCAGCAGTCCGTCCTGGATGACCAGGACCCGGTCGGCATAGGCCGCCGCCTTGGCATCGTGGGTGACCAGCACGATCGTCTGGCCGCGCTCGTCGCACGACCGCCAGAGCGCCTCGAGGATCTCGCCACCGGTCGTGAAGTCGAGATTGCCGGTTGGTTCATCGGCCAGCACGAGCGCCGGCCGATTGACCAGGGCCCGGGCGATCGCAACCCGTTGCTGTTCGCCGGCCGACAGCTGATCGGGTCGATGACGCTCCTTGCCGGCCAGGTCGACCAGCGCGAAGACATCCCGAATGCGCTGGGCTGCCTCGCCCCGGCGCGGATCCTGGCCGGCGATCGTGAACGGCAGACCCACGTTTTCTGCGGCGTCGAGGAGCGGGATCAGGTTGAAGAACTGGAACACGAAGCCCGTCCGATCCCGGCGCAGGCGAGTTGCGGCGTCATCGTCCAGGTCGCTGATCGTCGTCCCGCCCAGGAGCACCTCGCCGCTGGTCGGTCGATCGAGTCCGCCGAGCAGGTGGAGCAGGGTGCTCTTGCCCGAGCCGCTGGCTCCCATCAGGGCCACGAACTCGCCGGGCTGGACAGTCAGCGACACCCCTCGGAGGGCGTCCACGCTGGTGCCGCCCAGGGCATAGCGCCGGGTGAGGTTGCGTGCTTCCAGGATCGGCTGGGCCATGGCCATGATCGGGCCGTCAGTTGCCGAAGAACAGGCCGGCGATGCCCGCTGCGATCGATTCGAAGAACCCCTGCGACGCGCCCGGATCGGTCACCCGGAGCGAGCCCGGGGCGGCCCCGGCAACCTCGCCCGATGGCTCTGGGGCCGGCGTGGCCGTGCTCGAGGGTTGCCCGGACGGATCCCCCAAGAACGCTGCCAAGGGCGCCGTCGACGGCGACGCAGAGGGGCTGGGGGCCGGGCTGAGCCGTGGTTTGGCGGGGATCGGCTTGGGTGTTGGCTTGGGCTTGGGCGGGGCCGGCCGGGGCGTGGGGGTGGTCACGCTGCCGCACTTGTCGGCAAAGACCACCGCCCACATCTTCTTGCCGTCGGGTCCCTTGTAGGCGCCGATTCCGACCACGTCCCAGGCCGGGCCGATGATGTTCGAATAGTGATCCGGGGAGTTCAGGAACATCCCTTCAATGGCGCTGGTGGCCTGGTCGTCGGGATAGTTGTTCCAGCCGATGTTCTCGCCGGCCAGGTTGAAGCAGTAGCCCACGTTGCTCATCACGTCGAAGACGGTGTGCCCGTCGGGTGGGATCTGGTGGGCGAAGTAGTTGCGGACAATCATGTCCTTGGCCCGGGCCCGGGCCAACCCGGCCAGTTGAGCGTCCCAGTGGAGGGCCTTACGGCCGGCTGCCGCCCGGGCCTGGTTGGTCAGCTGGAAGAGCTGCTGCTCGGCGCTCGTGCTGAAGGCGTTGCTCCCCCAGGCGAAGGCCGTCACCGGCAGGAGCAGGGCAAGCCCGATGGCAAGCGCGAGCGCCACAACCGGAAGCCGCAGCGTCGGACGGTTCGAGAGCACGATGAGGTCCTCGGAGTTCGAGCCGCGGCTGGGGCCCGCGACATCCCTGACCCTACGTCCCGAGGACCGGATTCGGGACCCGCGCGATCGTCCGGGTTGAGTGGAACGGGGGTACCGGTCCAGCGACCCCTCGTTCGGTTTGACAGGACCCCCGGTCGAGCGCACTGTGGGGTGGAGCCCCGATCACACGGGCGTGCCCGGCTCCATCCATTCCGCGTCGGCGACTCGCCGGGTGCCGCTGCCGTCAGGAGCGTTCTGATCCGAATCGCCTTCGCGTCCTCGTATCCACCGCGTCGCTGCGGGATCGCCTCGTATACCAGCGACCTGGGCCGGGCCAGCGGCAATCGCGAGATCGTTGCCCTCACGCCGCCCGACCACGAGACGCCCTACCCCACCGAGGTCCACCACCGGATCCGGCGCGACGTGCCCGAGGACTATGTCCGGGTCGCTCGGGCGCTGGACGGTTGTCGAGTCGACGGCGTCTCGATCCAGCACGACTTCAGCATCTGGGGTGGTGTCGACGGCGAGCTGGTCCTCGATTTCGTGCGGGCCCTGAACCTGCCGGCCGTGACCACCCTGCACAACGTGACCCGTCGGCCCTCGCCCAATCAGCGCCGGATCGTGGTCGAGCTGGTCCAGGCCAGCGCAGCCACCGTGGTGATGTCGCAGGCCGCAGCCGCGGCACTCGGCCGGGCCTACGGACTGGATGCGAGTGGGGTCGAGGTGATCCCCCACGGCGTCCCCGACCTGCCCCTGATCGAACCGAGCCAGGCCAAGCCCGGCCTATCGCTGAGCGACGCGCCATTCCTGATGAGCTTCGGCCTGCTCAGCCCCGGCAAAGGCTACGAGCTGGCGATCGCGGCGATGCCAGCGGTCGTAGCGGCAGTCCCGGGCACGCGCTACGTGATCCTCGGGGCAACCCACCAGGACACGCTGCGCAGCGAGGGCGAGGCCTACCGGCGCTCGCTCCAGGACCAGATCAAGGCACTGGGGATGGGCGGCCATGTCGAGCTGGTCGACCGCTTCGTGGGACGGACCGAGCTCGGACGCTGGCTCCAGGCAGCCGACATCTTCGTGACGCCCTACCCCAACCTGGAACAGAGCGTGTCGGGAACCCTGTCCCATGCGATGGGCGCGGGCAAGGCGATCGTCGCGACGCCATATCCGTAC
>JBBRIV010000329.1:0-2952 GCA_038220425.1 Candidatus Limnocylindrales bacterium | reverse complement strand
CGTGTGTCTCGACCGGAAGCTCACCCGCCTGTATCGACAGCCGCTGCCGGCGGCCACCGGGATTGCCCTGCTGGGCGACGCTCGCGATGCGGGGCTGCGCACCCGGTCGGCCCTGCGCGCGCGGGCACTGCCCGAACGAGCGCGCTTGGTCGTGACCTCACCGCCCTACCTGCGGGTGGTCAAGTACGGCTACTACAACTGGATGCGGGCGTGGCTGCTGGGCGAGGACCCGGCGGCCATCGATGCCAGCCTGGATGACGCCCATCATCGGACGGCGTATCTCCAGTTCATGCGCGAGGTCCTCGATGGGCTGCGACCGGCCCTCGCCGATGACGCGGTCGTGGTCCTCGTGATCGGCGACGTGGAACGGGACCGGGGCCGGGTCCTGACCGGTGGGGTCGGCCTGGCCGAGCGGGTGTGGGACGAAGCCGCGCTGCCGGCCGGCTACCGGCTGGCGGGGGTCGCCCTGGACGACGTGGCCGCCGGCCGAAAGATGACCAAGCTGTGGGGCGACGAGGCCGGCCACGCGACCAAGCTCGACCGGATCCTGGTCCTGGGGGCGACCGAGGCCGGCCGACGGCGAGCCCTCAGCGGGGCCGCCCTGCCGGTCGACTGGGATTGGCCGCCACGGCGCCTGCGGGCCCTCTAGAATGCGGCCATGCAGGAGATGTACCACCCCTCGGATCTAGCCGCCATGGATCCGCTGGTGCTGATGAAGAACCTCGACCACGTCCGGATGACCAGCCGCCGGCTGAGCTACATCCTTCAGCAGCAGGTTCACCTGTACACCCCTGAAGCCAACGAGATCCGCGACCAGATCGACAAGTACGTCGAGGCCGAGCGCCAGATCGAAGGCGAGATGGCCCGGCGCAAGATCCGGGCCTGAGCCGGGCATCAGGTCGGCCGCGGGCCACCGATCGGATCTCCCGAGAATCGAACGACCCCTGTCGGATTGACAGGGGTCGCGTCATGTCGGCGGGCAATCCGCTCAGTGGGCCACGACCGGTATGGGGACCGTGGCGGCGGGCCGTCGATCGGATTCTTCGCGAGCGACGTCTGCGGCGACCCGGGCGAGGGCGGGCGTCTCGAACAGGGAGAACCCGATTCCGTGCTCGGCGAGCTCGGCGTGGCCCCACCCGTGGTACAGCCCGCGGCTCGCAACGGCGCACATTTCGTCGTACAGCTCAGGCCAGCCAACTCGACGCCGGCGGTAGCAGAAGCGCACGAAATCGATCGCCTCCGGGGATACGGTCACTCCGGCAGGCGTGCGCGTATCAGCCAATGATTCCCCTCCTCCTCTCGCGTCTGCAGGGCGCGCTCGACCGCGGAAGCGGGCGGTCTGGCCGCGGCAATCAGGAAGCCGAGAGCCCCCTCCCGAAGGCGCTCAGCCCGTTCCAACCATCATAGATTGCCGCCCGGATCGCGGGCAGGGGGTTTGTCCACGATCTCGTCCACCAAGTTGTCCACAGGCTCCCCACAGCCTCAGCTCACTCGGCGGCGCACGCCCAGGCCAGGCGCTTCGGTCAGTGTCCAGCGGCAACCGGCGTCGAGCTCGAGGCCCTCGAACGGGTCGCCCAGGATGAGCAGGCAGCCGTCGAGGTCGATCCAGTCGACCCCGGCCGCAACATGGGCCGACGCGGCGATCACCACCGAAGTCTCTTCCATGCAGCCCAGGAAGGTCCGGAAGCCCAGCTCGCGGGCGCGGGCCAGCATTCGGCTGGCAGGGCCCGGGCCGCCGCACTTGGCCAGCTTGACGTTGACTCCATCGACGACGCCGACGAGACCGTCGAGGTCCCGGATCGTGACGGCGCTCTCGTCGGCGACCAGGGGCAGCTCGGAGCGTTCCTGGAGCCAGCGCAGCTGGTCCAGGCGATGGGCCGGAAACGGCTGCTCGATCAGCTCCACGCCCAGCCGGACGAGGTCGGGGATCAGGCGGGCGCCCTGCTCGGGCGTCCAGCCGGTATTGGCGTCGACCCGGATCGGGCCGTCGAAGACCCGCCGGACCGCCTCGAGCGTCTCGAGGTCGGCCGGCCCGCCAACCTTGATCTTGAGGGCCGGGAAGCGGGCGGCTCGACTGGCTCGTTCGGCGACCACCTCGGGCTCATCGAGGCCCACCGTGAAGTCGGTCGGCCCGATCTCGGCGGACAGGCCCAGCAGCCGGTGGACCGCCAGGCCAAGGTGCTTGCCGACGAGATCATGGATGGCCGTATCGAGCGCGCACTTGGCCCCGCCATGGTGAGCAATCGTGGCCTCGAACGCTTCGCTCAGCCGAGCCAGGGCCGCCGGAGCCTCGGCCGCCCCGAACTCGAGATCGTCGGCCGTGATCGAGGCGAGGAGCCGGGGAAGGACCACCTCGATCGTCTCGGGCGTCTCGCCGTAGTAGGCCTCGGGGTAGCCCTCGCCGTAGCCCACCAGCCCGGGCCAGGCCGGATTGCGCAGCTCCACGATCATCGAGGTCATCCCGTCGCCACCGTGCGAGCGGGCAATCCGGAATGGCTCCCGGTAGGGCAGCCGGAGGATCTCGGTGGTCAGGCCCAGGCTCATCCAGCGGGAGCCGGCGCGTCGCCGGCGGTGTCCAGCGCCTCGACCCGGGCCTGGATCGCCGCCCACAGCCGCTGGGCGCCGAAGCGGACCGGATCGTCGGTGGGTAGCCCCGTCTCGGCCCCGATCTCGGCGATCACCTGGCGGGCCGCGGCCTCGTCGGCATACAGCGACGTGTTGAGGGCCACGGCAACCACGGTTGATGGCGCCACGACCCCGGCCACCTGCTCGTGCAGCCGGATGAAGTCGTTGAGTGGCTGGAGGGGGAACGTCCGGCCCGGCACATGGTCCCAATCGTGCTCGGCCAGGCCCGGCTTGTGAACCATGACCATGGCCTGTGGCGTGGTCCCGTGGATCAGGCCCAGGGTCACCGCGCTGTACGCAGGATGATCGAGCGACCCCTGGCCCTCG
>JBBRIV010000328.1:0-2972 GCA_038220425.1 Candidatus Limnocylindrales bacterium | reverse complement strand
ATATCGCCCAGACCGTCCGCGACAACCTGCTGGTCATGGGCAGCCAGACCCGCTGCTACTTCGTCAACCCGAAGTACCAGGAGGCCTGGGGCTCGCCCTGCTACCCGGACCTGGCGTCGCTGCCGGAGCCGCCCGACAGCGTCCTCATTGCCCTCAATCCGCTGCGCGCCGCGAGCATCACCGAAGAGGCGGCCCGGGCCGGCGCCCGGAGCGTGCTGATCCCGGGTGGCGGCGTGGTCGAGGGCGGTGCGGCGGCGGCCCAGATGCAGCGCGAAGTCCGGGAGATCGCCCTGGGCCACGGCCTGGCCATCCTGGGCCCGAACTGCATGGGCATGATCGACCGAACCTCGAACAGCGCCGTGTACATCGGCGACGTCAATCCGTGGGCACCCCGGGGTCACGTGGCCGGGATTGCCCAGAGCGGTTCGGTCACCGATGCCTTCATCCACTTCGGGACCCGGATCGGGTTCAGCCGGATCATCGGCGCCGGCAGCGAGGTGGTCCTGGATCTGTGCGACTACCTGGCTTACTGCCTGGACGATCCCGAGACGCACGCGATCATCCTGTTCGTCGAGGGCTTCAAGCGGCCGGAACGCTTCCTGGCCCTGGCCGACCAGGCGCTGGCGATGGGCAAGCCGATCATGGCCGTCAAGGTCGGCCGGAGCCCCCAGGCGCAAGCCGCGGCGCTGGCCCATTCGGGCTCGCTGGCCGGCGAGGAGCGGGCCACCGAAGCCGCCCTGGCGGCCGCCGGCGTTGTCCGCTGCAATGACCTCGATGCCCTGTTCGAGGCAGCCGAGCTGCATGCCGGCTGCGCGCGCCTGGGGCGCATGGTTGGCCGGGGCCGGACCGGCGTCGTGACCGTGTCGACCGGTGAGGCCTCGCTGGTCGCCGATACCGCCCAGCGGGTTGGGGCCAACCTGCCGGCGGTTCCGGCCGGAGCCCGCGCGGCCATCCTGCGCGACCTGCCATCCCTGGGCTACATCGGCAATCCGATCGACCCATGGGGCGCCACCGACGAACACGTCGCCTACCCGGTGGTCCTCGAGGCGTTCGCCGCCTCTGAGGGCTACGACGTGCTGGCGATGGTCCACGACTTTCCGTACCGCTCGCTGGCCAGCGAGGTGGCGGTAGCCACGGGTGTCACCCAGGCCCTCATCGACGCAACCCGCGACCGACCCCAGGTCCTGCCCGTATACATCTCGCTGACCTCCGGCGAACCGACCCCCGAGATCGTGGCGATGCTCGACGCCGCCGGCGGCGTGCCCGTCCTGCGCGGCACGAGCGAGGCCCTCGCGGCGATCGCCGGCCGGGCGACCTGGGAAGCGCGCCGGGCAATCCGGCTGGCCGATGGACCCCGCCGGGAGGGCTGGCCTGCCCTGGCCCTCGACCGCACGCCGCTCGGCCACGATGCGACGTTCGCCGGCCACGACCTGACCTTGGACCCGGCGCCCGAGGACGCGCCAGCCGGGCCGATCAGCCATGCCCTGACTGAGTTCGAAAGCCTCGAATTCCTGCGATCAGCCGGCCTCACGGTGGTCGGTGCCCAGGCGGTCGGCGACGTCGACGGGGCGGTCGCCGCGGCCGAGGCCTGCGGCTTCCCGGTGGTGCTCAAGCTCGACGCGACCGGGCTGGCTCACAAGACCGAGGCCGGCGGTGTCCGGCTGGGCCTGGCCGGGCCGGCCGAGGTCCGTCTCGCCGCCCAGGAGCTCCTGGCCCTGGGGCGGGCGCAGCCGATCGGCCTGCGCGGCCTGCTCGTGGAACCCCAGGTGGCCGGTGGCGTCGAGTTGATCGTCGGCCTGAAGCGGGACAGCCAGTTCGGGCCGATCGTCCTGGTGGGACTTGGCGGGATCCTGGCCGAGGCCCTCGACGATGTTGCCCTGGGGCTGGCGCCGGTCACGCCGGCCGCGGCCGAGGCGATGCTGAACCGGCTGCGCGGGGCCAGTATCCTGGCCGGGCTGCGCGGCCAGCCGGCCGTCGACCGGGCCGCAATCGTCGACCTGCTCGTGGCCCTCGGCCGGCTCGCCTGGCAGACGCCCGGGTTGCTCGAGGTGGACCTCAACCCGATCATCGCCTCGGAGCACGGCGCGCTCGCGGTCGACGCCCTGGTCGTCTTCGCCGGCCGCTGATTCCCAACCACAACCATCCGACCAGTACGGATGGGTGGTCTGGTAGGGGTACGAACGGTTGACGGGTAGGGGACCCCGTGGGAGGATGCCAACAGGGTCCCAGCGCGCATTTTTCTCGGGGATCCACGCAGTAATTCCGGTCAATTGACCGATCGCGACGCTTGAACGTGCCGTTTCCGAGACGGGGGTTGACGCGCCGCCCAACCATGGGATGACGCATCGGTGCACACACGCAACACTATCGCTCGCGCCGGACGACGATCGCGCTTCCTGATCGCCGCCTCGATCCTTGCCCTGGTTGGCCTGGCGCCCATGGCCACGGCCGGCGGTACGGTATCGGTGGCTCCGTCGTCAGCGAGCGCGGGGGCCCGCTCAGCCGCCGTCGCGGCCGCTCCGGCCCAGGCCGTACGCCAGCCGAACGGTCAGCCCGCCGCCCAGACCCAGGCCCAGCCGCCCGTTCGACCCAATCCCGACCAGGTTCCGCTCGTTGCCCATAGCGCGACGGGGACCGGCGCTCGGCTGACCGTCAGCGCGCCGGTCAGCGTGGCCGTCGGCCAGACCCTGACCGTGGTCCTCAAGGTGACCGGCGTGACCAACCTCGCCGGCTACGAAGGCGTCCTCCGGTTCGACTCTGCCGCGGCCGAGTTCGACAGCCTCAGCCAGCGCGCGATCGCCCTGGCCGGCTCAGGCCGCGACGTTGAGCCCCTCGGCCCGGTGGTCATCCCGTCGGGGGTCGCCTTCGGCCTGTACTCGTGCAGCATCGCCGGCTGTGGCGCCGGATCTGTCAAGTCGCCGGCCCATCCGGGCGTGAGCGGCAATGTCGTCCTGGCCAAGCTCACCCTGCTC
>JBBRIV010000327.1:0-2983 GCA_038220425.1 Candidatus Limnocylindrales bacterium | reverse complement strand
GCACCCGTGACTGTCTCGAAATCCGCCCCGGCCATCGCCACGATGACGCTCCGATGGGCAACCAGCGTCCGCCGGGTTGCCGCGATCCTGTGGCGCAGGCCGACCAGCTCTGACAGCAGGTCATTCCTGCCCGCGGATCTGAGTGCCTCACCGTCCAACTCGTCGACCCGGGCAAGGATGGCGTCGGTCAACTCCAGATAGCTGGTGATCATGCCGTCCAGCAGCACGCTGGCGAAATCGGCCGAATCAATCTCGCCCAGGCTGGTGTCGGCAGTGATCCGGCCATTGAGCTCTGCGAGGAATGGAATCGGAGCGTGGTGAGCGGTCATGATCACGTTCTTGCCGACGGCCAGATCCAGGATCTCGGGCACGTCCTTGTGCTTCCCCGGGCGGAGCACGATCAGGCGCGCCAGGAAGTAGTCGCCGTGGACGGTCAAGCGCGGCTGACTCGAAGCCGCCCAGGCCCTCGTGAGCTCAGCCGAATCAAACGGCAACCAGTCCGCCGGCACCGGGCTCTCCGGTGGCTCGCCGGAGACGATCAGGTCCACCCACAGGAGCTGCCGGTCGCTGACCTCCTTGGCGGTCTTCGGGCCGAGCTCCACCTGACGATCGATGCGATCGGCATCAAACAGACGCGCGCTGACCGCGGCGGCCCTCTGGGGCTTTGTGGCGGCCACTACTCGATCTCAATCCGCTCCCGATTCGGGCCGGGCCGATCTGTCCGTTCCTCGGCCAGCTCGATCCGCCCGATCCAGAAGTCAACGATCGAGCGGATGCCCAGGAGGTGCTCGCGGCCGGCATTCCGAAAGTGGTGGCTTGATTCTGGCGGCACGACCCGGCCCATGAGGTCCCGACCACGCTCGCGCAGGCCCGAGCTGGCTTCGAGGCGGGCCAGGCGCGCTTCGACCTCGGCGATCCGCTCTTCGGCGATGGCCGCGCCGGTCGCGGGCACACCGGCCGACGCGCTACGGGGACGCCGGGTTGCGGCTGGTCGCTGGTCAGACATCGCTGGACTCCTCGTTGCTGGACTTGGCTTTGGCCGAAAACTCAATCCGCAGGACGCCTGCCTCCATTCGCGCCCCTCGCGTGGGCAGCGCCACGAGGGCTCGCGGCAACACCAGCGTTCTTCGCCAGGTGCCCACCTGGATCACGAGGTCGTCGCCATCGCGGGACAGGGCAACCTCGGCGCGGCTGGTGAATGGTAGGGCCACCTCGAGGATATGGCCGCTCTTGCCCGACACGATCCGATATGGCCGCCCTCGATAGAAGAATGACGCCGGATCATCGGCCCCGAAGAGGACCCGGCCAATCTCGCGCAGGCCGTCTAGACCCACGACCTCCCGATCAAGGAACGGCACGGTCCGGACCGGGACGGGTGCGAAATCGGCCTCGACATCGGGCAGGTAGCGCTGCTGGGTCAGGCGCAGGCCGCCAAAGTAGCCGTCGACACCCGCGGGCATGACCCGATTGCAGATGACCAGGTCACTGGGGTAGCCGAACAAGTGGAAATAGGTGAACGAGCGCCGGGCTTCGGCGATCGCCAGCTGCTCCAATGCCAGCACCAGCCGGATGGATGACTGCTCCGGATCGGCCAGCAGCCGATGGACCCGGTCGAGCCGGTCGAGCAATCGCTCGGCCGCGGCAAAGACCTCGTCACGGGGAACGGGCACCCCGATCATCCGCTCGATCACCGGCCGGCCCAGGCGGCTGACCCGGCGGCCGATCGGGGCAATCCGGTCGACCCACCAGCGGCTGGCCTCGGGTAGCGACAGCAAGCGCAGCGTTTCCCCGGTCGGCGCCGCATCGACGACGATCACGTCGTACCGCCCCGATTCAACGTGATCGGCGATCCACAGCAGGTTGCCGAGCTCGTCCATGCCAGGCAGGACGGTCATCTCCTCAGCCATGACCGAGTCCAGGCCACGCCAGCTGAACAGCTGGGTCATGTAGGTCTGGATCGTGCCCCAGTAGCGCCCGATGTTGAAGTACACGTTGGGCTCCTGGGCCCACAGGTTGGGCGCGATCTCGACGGGCTCCGGTCCCAGTTGCACGTCGAAGGCATCGCCCAGGCTGTGGGCAATGTCCGTCGAAAGGACAATGGTCCGCAGGCCCCGGTCGGCGCTCAGCAGCGCGGTGGCCGCGGCGATGCTCGTCTTGCCAACGCCGCCCTTGCCCGTGTACAGGAGGATTCTGGTCACGCCAAACTCATGGGGGGAGATCAACCTCCTGATCGTAGCGCCGGCTCATCGCGACCGGGTTACAAGTCCGGTCGGGGTTGTATCAAGACGACAATACCCGGAAGATGTTGGACGTGGTGGCGCCCGGCCCGGGCCGATATCGTCCTCCCACCAATCCCGCCTGAGGACGACCAATGACGGCGCATGGAATCCGCGGGGGGAAGTTCAGGTGCCCCGCGAGATCGGTGCGCCGTCGGCCGGTGTTGACGAATCAACGAGCCGTCGCTCCTGTTCGACCTGGAGTCGAAGCCGAAACAGCGTCTCCCAGTCGTCGTAGGGCGCGACGAGCGTCGTGAGCTGCGCATCGATCGATCGGAAGTCAGCCGCGACGACCACCTGCTTGTGCATGATCTCGGCAAGGCGGTCCTCGATCTCCTCAGACTCCTTGGCTGAGGTGAGGTACGCGTCAGCGGACGTCAACCGCCTGGCGACTGCCGCCCGCGCCTGCGAGACGAGCTCCTTGCGGCCAAGCAGCGCGACGTCGGACGGATACACGACGATCTGAAGCCCGTCGGCTTCGAAGCCCACTAACTCGGTCGGGATCGACGCCCGGACCGCCTTCCCTCCGACCGCGGCGAGCAGACGGGGCGGGATCTCGAACAAGCCCAGGGCCGGTTTACGAACAACCTAGAGGTCTGCCTCCCGCAAGGCCGATTCGAGATCGGCCACGACGGCGGCGTATCGGTCGCCCTTGACGATCATCGGGATATGCACGCTGTCCCAGCCGTGCTGCAGGCTGCGGATCT
>JBBRIV010000326.1:0-2984 GCA_038220425.1 Candidatus Limnocylindrales bacterium | reverse complement strand
CTGGCGGCCTCGAGACTCTCTTCCAGCCATATTCCGCCGGGATACCCGTCGACCATGTTGAGCTTGGCGATGACGGCCATGGAGGGACCAACGGCTGTGCGGATCGCCCGGACGACCTGCCGGGAGAATTCGGCCCGGTTGGCGACGCTGCCGCCCCACCGGTCGGTGCGTTTGTTCAGCGCTGGACTGAGGAACGCGCTGAGCAGATAGTTGTGGCCGAGGTGAACTTCCACCGCGTCGAAGCCGGCTTCCTGAAGCAGCAATGCCGCCTTCGTGAAATCGCCGATTATGCGGCTGATGTCATCTTCGGTGATGGCTTTGGTGAATTTCATCGCCATCGGATTGAAGATGCGGGACGGCGCAAGCCCGGTGTGCCCGGTTCCGGCCGCGACGGGGCCTGCATGCCCGAGCTGGGCCGACACGGCGGCACCCTCGGCGTGGACGGCTTCCGCCAGCCTGCGAAGCCCGGGAACGGCCTCGGGCCGGACAATGATCTCGGCGGGTGCACCCTGCCCGTCGGGTGATACCGCCAAATATGCGACGGTCGTCATTCCGATTCCGCCGGCAGCGGCTACCCGGTGAAAATCGATCAGCCGATCGGTCACCAGGTTCTTGACGGCCATCCCCTCGAAGGTGGCGGCTTTCAGAAAGCGGTTGCGAAGCCGTAGCGGACCCAGCGTGGCCGGTGCGAAGGCATCCGGCGCTCTGCCGGCCTCGGCGTCATGGGGTGATTGCAGCTGCAGGTCCGTCATGACTGCTCCTTTTCTGTCTGATCAAAGTCTCGGATGATGTGACTCACAATGATCAGCAGCTGGGCGGCGCCGTGCGGCCGGCGATGACGGTGTCGACGAATTGTTCGGCGTCGGTTAGTGAGGCGCCGACGCTACCCCGGTGGTCTTGCCCGGCATAAACCTTGTACTCGATCGGGGCGCCTTTGCTACAGAGGTTCTTCACGAGAGCGTCGGTGGCGGTTTTGGCGACCAGTGTGTCCGCCGTGCCTTGGGCGATGAACGTCGCAACCTTCGGGTCGGTGGTGTTGGGGTCTTGCTTGGCGAGGTAGCTCGTGAGCGGTCCGACGTCAGCACCAGCCCGGAAGACCTGCGGGCCCGGGGTCGGCGTCACGGCCCGAAGCTGCGCGAGGCAGCCGGTGCGAGCTGCGGTCAGGCTGGGCAGTGCAGCGTCACTAAGGAGCGTCTGCGGGTCGATGGCGGGATCAGCGGCTTGCGCGCCCAGCAGGATGATCGGCAGGAACGCCTCGGCCGCTTCGGCGCCGGGCTGACCGGACTCGATGTAGGGCACGAGTTGGGCGATGCCGCTGCCGCCGGGGGCGATCGGGACTGCTCCGCGCAGGTGAAGCTCCGGCGCTCGCTTGTTGCCGAGCTGTGCGGCGAACAGCGCGGCCTGCGCTCCTTGGCTGTGCCCCATCGCAATCCAGTTGCGGCCGATGTGCCGATTGAGTTCACGGCCGGCCCGCACGATGTCGACGACGGTGTTGGATTCGCTGACACCGTTGAGATAAGGGTGACCCCCTGGCGTACCGAGGCCCTCATAGTCCGTCTGGACGACTGCATAGCCACGCGCCACCCAGGCATCCAGTGTCGGGTCGATAACAGCGAAATAATCGTGATCCGGACCATCGGCTGTGTCCTGTGAAGGCGCGCAAATATCCGCGTAGCCGCTGGTTCCATGAGCCCAACTGATGACCGGCCAGCCTCCGGCAGGAGCCTTGCCCTTCGGGACAGCCACCGTTCCCGATACCACGATTGGCTTGCCGTGCGCGTCGTCGGAGACGTAGGTGATCAGCTCTGTGCTGGCGGCGCTCGGCAGCGCAGCAGTGCCGGTCACCGGGCGGGCGGTGAGCAGCTCACCCGCCGACAGCCGCGGGGAACCACCACGAGGGGCATGATCGTTTCGCCCTGACGATGGACGGTCTCCGGCGGCCGCATACGCCGTACCGCCCAAAAGGACGCTCGCAGCCAGGCCGCCTACCCCTAGCATTCGAAGAGTTCGAGACGTCCGCTGAGCCACCATGCTGATCCCCTACCGCTGGACACCGTTAAGATAGGCTTCTTAATACATGGCAAGAGGACCCGGGTCAATGGCCAAAGAAGCGTTGGTCACTCACGCCGAACGGCTGGTCGCCGAACGCGGACTCCAGGGCGTCGCCGTCTCGGAGGTGGTGCGGGCAGCCGGCCAGAAGAACAACTCAGCCGTCAGCTACCACTTTGGATCGTGGGACGGCCTGCTCGACGCGGTATGGCAACGACACACCGCGACTATTGACCGGGAACGCCGGGAACTCCTCGCCGCCGCACGCCGTGACGGCACTTTGGATCTGCCGACGCTGGTTCGGATTTACATCGCACCGATCGTTTCGGAACTAGCGCGAAACCGGCCGAGTTACTGGGCGCGCTTCAACGAACAATGGCTCGCAAGCGCACCGCTGAACGTCTTCGAACCCGGCACGGCATTGGCCGAGCGACGAAGCACGGGCGCCCAAGGGGTCACCGCGCTTGCCGAGCTGTTCGAGCAGATGATCGGAAGCCTTACTCAGCTCAGCCATCCAACTCGCCCCCGCCGCGTCGCACTCATGGCCCGCTTTGTCATCGCCGCACTCGCCGCCTGGGAACGAGACACCGACAGCAACCCGCTAACCCTTGACGAGCTTGCCGGCGAATTGATCAACCTCGCCACCGTGCTGCTGCAAGCCCCCGCGGCCGACCACAAAACGAGGCAGACGGGCCTTGCGAACCAAGACTAATTTCGACAATCACCCCGGTCACGCAACAGCCTGCGCACGCCGGGAACATTCGATCAAGATCACCAGCCCAGCCCGCAGCTCACGAATTGGCTCTCCTGCTCAGCTTTTGCTCATTCACTTCCGACCTGCACACGTGCAGTGCCCTGTCTGCGCGAACGGTTGCGAATTCTGACAGTTTGTTCAGGGTCGTAAAGCGTAAGCCTGAGCAGCGAGTGCCACCCGG
>JBBRIV010000325.1:0-3006 GCA_038220425.1 Candidatus Limnocylindrales bacterium | reverse complement strand
CGGCTCGAGCCCGAGAAGGGTCACGCAACGTTGCTCGAAGCCTGGCCGACGGTCCTTCGGGCGTGCCCATCCTCCTATCTGCTCATCGTGGGCGAGGGCAGCCGGCGCGATGCGCTCGAGGCCCAGGCGCGCGAGCTCCGGATCGCCCACCGGGTCGTGTTCACGGGTCGTCGCGACGACATCCCGGCCGTCACGGCCGCACTCGATGTCGCCGTCCTGCCGTCGTACCGCGAGGCGCAGGGCCTGACGATCCTCGAGGCGATGGCCCTCGCGCGGCCGGTGGTCGCGTCGAACGTGGGTGGCATCCCGGAGATGGTCGAGGACGGCGTCACGGGCCTGCTCGTGCCACCCCACGAAGCCCCGGCCCTGGCGGCCGCGATCTCGCGGTTGCTCAGCGACCATCCGCTCGCCGACACGCTCGCCCGGGCCGGCCACGACCTGGTCCATGACCGGTTCTGCATCCAGCTGATGGTCAACGCGATCGAAGCGATCTACGACGACGGCGCCCGGGCCGTCCGCGCGGTGCCACTCCCCGACCTGACGGACCGCGCCGCGAGCTGAGCCTCAGAGCTCATCGGCCCCAAGATCGAGGCGCGCTCCGATCGTGGATGTTGGCCGCTCCGAGCCCCGCCGAGGGACGAGAATGGTCCTGTGCTCGCCTCAGGCTCTGGCTCCGGTCGAGGCCCACATGGATGTTGGGGGACGCATGGCCGATCGACTCCTCGCCGTCGCAAGCATCGCCGTCGGACTGGGGTGTGTCGCCCTCTTCGCGCCGTGGATGTGGGTGGGTCTCGACTTCGATCGAGTGTTGGCCGCTGGCGATGCCTGGCGGACCGGATCTGACCCGTACGCGATCTATGGATATCTGTACACACCCGCCATGACGGCGGTGGCGTCGCTGGTCCCGCCAGGGACGTGGGCCGTTTGGGCTGCAATCGAACTCGCGGTCGTGGTCGTAGTCGCGCCCCGCAACGCGTGGGCGCTGGTTGTAGCCATGACGTGGCCGGGCGTTTGGGCCGACGTAGTCCTCGGCAACGTAACGATCATCCTCGTCGCCGCGGCAATGCTCGCCATCCGAATGGACCGCTTTGCAGTCGGCATGCCCCTCGGTGCCTTGCTTGCCCTTAGTCCGAAGCCGATGTTCATCTTTGTCCTCGTATGGTTGGCCATTCAGCGACCGCACTCACTCCTGGGTGTCGTGAGCGCCGCCGCCGCCGTGACCGCGGTCGGGGCGATCGTTGCCGGACCGACTGCCTACGGGCGTTTCGTGGTCGCCCTCATACGGGGGGTTGATCCGCAATTCGTGGGCAACGTGGGGCTTTCCTACATCTCACCAATACTTGGCTTCGTCGCGTTCATGGTCGTTGGGACGCTTGCGATCGTGCTAGTCCGGCGCCCGGAGGACGAATTGATGGCCGCGGGGATCGCAGCGACATTCGCTGGAACCTACGTTGGTCTGTATTCCACGATCCTTCCCTTGGCGATCCTGCCCAGGTATGGCCTCGCCAATCCCTCGGTGGCTCGCCGGATCGCGGCAGTCGGTCTCGCGTCGCCATTCGTCCTCTGGGGAGCCGGTATCGCAGCCATCCTTCGTCTCCCTCATCATCGCCGCGGGTCACATCCGCGTCCTCCCGGACAGGAGCGCAGGAAGGTGATGATCGGTCAAGGACGTTGGGCGAGCACGATCGGCCTGGGGCCCGATGGTGGTGATGGAGGCCAAGGCGATAGCCGGGCAGACCGCGGTCCGGGCTTCCAAGTCACGCGATCCGATCGGTTACGACGCCCGTCGACGTGCCCGGCTTCGTCGCGGCCGAGTCGGTGACGAAGACCAGTCGATGGTGCGCACGCTCCATCGCGTGCCGGCTCAGCGCCTTCGAACATCTGTGCCGCCGCTAGAGCAGTTCCTGCCAACGGCGCCGGCGGGAGCGACCCCTTCGGGACGAGTCTGGGCGCCCTGGCTAGCCTCATCGGGAGCGCAACAATGCCGACCCGCCCGTAGCGGCGCCTCGAACATCAAGCGAGCGTGGCTTCGGACCTCGTGCTTACCTCCCAGTCGGGTGCGGGTCGCGCCGCAAGGGGCGTGATCATCGTGAGGGCCGCTACGAGCGGCAGCAGGGGACCCGGGAGCCAGCCCAGGAGCGGCAGCACGATGGCCCACGGCCGGCCCCGGTTCGCCAGGAATGCCGCGGGGATGAGCAGCGCCACCAGGTAATGCGGGTGGAAGAACGGGGCGACCAGCAGCGGCGCCGTCAGCGCCACGACGATCGCCGTCTCCGGGTCGCGCTTCCAGCCGACCCACCATGTGAAGCTCGCCGCGGCGAGCATCGTGGCGAGGCCGACGATCCGGGCGATTCCGTCGGGCGCGCCGGCCTGCACGAGGGACGCCGTGAAGCTCAGGTTGTCGATGCCGGTACTGATGTCCCGGAGGCCCCTGAGGATGGTCAGGTAGTCGACGTACCCGCCGAACCCCACGATGGGCAGTGCGAGCGCGAGCAGGGTGAGCCCCGTGCCCATCATCACCGCGAGCACGCGCCAGCGGCGCATCGCCAGCCAGGCGATGGCGACCGCACCGAACGGATAGCGGATCGCGATGAGGACGGCGAGGACGGCTCCGGCCGCCGGTCGCGGCCCGAGTCGCCAGACCACCACCGAAAGCAGGAAGACCACCGCACTGACGTTGCCCAGGTTCAGGTCGTACAGGACCGGGAAGCTGAACGCCGCCATGCCGAAGATGACGAGACGCACCCAGCCCTGGACGGGCATCAGGGCGCAGGCAACCGCCAGCGCGACGAGCCGGAACCAGAGCCACACGACTGCCGCGGTCGCGGGGGCGAATGCCGTAAAGGGCACGAGCGCGATCGCCATCTGCGGTGGATAGAGATACAGGCCCGCATACAGGCCGCTGTTGTAGCGCTCGACCGTATCGAGTAGATACAGGTGCTCGCCGGCGGCGATCCGCCGGGCCGCATGGTCGTAGGCCCGGAAGTCGAAAGCGAAGCCGTCACT
>JBBRIV010000324.1:0-3030 GCA_038220425.1 Candidatus Limnocylindrales bacterium | reverse complement strand
GGCCCGCGGCGAGCCAAGCTCGTCGTGGCACGTCGATCGGATTTCAAGGCCGAGTCCGGGTCCTCTTGCTGGGCGGCGAGCCGACCCGTCGTGTCGGAGAGGCAGCCTGTCAGGCTCTGCGCGCTGCGGCTCCCGCCGCCGGTGCTGGCCCGCAACTCGCTGCCTTCGACGGACGGACGCTCACGGAGCGGTCGATTCACGAGCAGCTGCAGCGGCCGATCACCTGGGGTGTCTGGATCGCGTAGCGCATCGTGCAGCGCGTCGAGGCGTGTCCCATCTGCCGGCCGAGTTCGTCGAGCGGCACCTGTTGTTCGAGAGAATCGTTGCGATCCCTCCCGTCCCCGGCCCGGCGGGTCTATCCCGGCCGGCGCGCGCCGGTCCTCGGGGCCGGCTCGATGGCGCCACCCTCGCCGAGGCCACCCTCGCCGGCCGCGCGCTGACCGTCGATGAGGCGGTCGCGCTCGCGCTCGACTCTTCGGGCTGAGCGACGTCCTTCGGGCAGAGGACCCGGCCGATCGTCTCGCGCAGGAACTGGCCGGCTCCACGGGCGATATGGGGCCCGGCCTCGCGCAGGCGGACCATGAGCACGTCGCCCGTCCCGGCGGCGAGCGCGAGAAGCGGGTGGCGCGGATCGAGGGTCGCTGAGGGCGATCCCTGAGGATCCGGCCGGGTACTATCTGACCCACCGTCCCCGTTCGTCGGGAGGCCCCTCGATCTCGATGCCTGAGCCCCAAGTTGCTGCCGATGGGACCCGCATGTATGTGCGTCGGAGTCCGTCGACCGGCCAGCAGCGCTACTCGAGTGACACCGCGTGACATTCCTCGGCCTCGAGCCCAGGTCGACCACGGCGCTCCTCGATGCTGCGACCGCCGAGGCTCTGTCCTACGACGAGATCATGGGTCTGGGAAACGAACTTGGGGTTCACTTCGGAGGCAAGAAGCAGCTGGTGCTGCTCGCCGCGCACCGCGATGTGTTCAGCGTGGCCGTCTACTGGGGCGCGATCAATGCCGGCCATGCCGTCGCCCTCGTCAATGGCGACGATCCTGCAAAGGTGCTGGCTGATCTGGCCGAGACATACCAACCGACCTGGATCGCTGGGCCTCGCGGCCTGGGGGCGCGATTGGCGGTGGTCGGCATGGCGATCGAGGCGGTCGAGTCGTTCGACAGGGGCGAGCTCATTCGGTACGCGCCATCGGCCCCGGTCGATGTGCATCCGGATCTGGCTCTGATGTTGACTACATCGGGGTCGACTGGCAGCGGCAAGTTCGTTCGGCTCAGCCAACGGAACCTCGAGAGCAACGCCGCCTCGATCGCCGCTTGCCTCGAACTGGCGCCCGATGACCGACCGATAACGTCCCTGCCGATCCACTACTCCTTCGGCCTCTCCGTCTTGAACAGCCACTGGTCTGTGGGGGCGACCGTTGTGCTCTCCGGAGCAGGCGTGCTCGAGCGCCGGTTTTGGGACGGGTTCGACGAGACGCAGTGCACCAGCTTGGCGGGCGTACCCTATACGTACCAGATGCTCGAGCGCGTCGGCTTTCGGCAGATGGAACTTCCGTCGCTCCGCTCGCTCCAGCAGGCTGGCGGCGCACTGGATCTGCGGCTCACCCAGCTCTATAGCGCACATCAGGCGAGTCGCGGTGGTCGGTTCTTCGTGATGTACGGCCAGACCGAGGCAACTGCCCGGATCGCCTATGTTCCGCCCGACCGGATCGGCGATAAGGCAGGATCAGCCGGGCTGGCGATCCCCGGAGGCAAGCTCGGGATCGCCATCGAGACCGACGGCGCGGCGGGCGCTATGCCTGGACCCCGGACTACCGGAGAGGTGATCTACGAGGGCCCGAATGTGATGATGGGATATGCGTCCACGGCCCTCGACCTCGGGCGCGGCGACGATCTCGGCGGCGTACTGCACACAGGCGACATCGGTTATCTCGACGAAGAGGGCTACCTGTTCCTCGTCGGCCGGAGCAAGCGCATCGCCAAGATCTTCGGCAACCGGGTCAACCTGGACGAGGTCGAGGCGCTAGTGAGCGAACGCGGGCCGGTAGCGGTCGTGGGCAGCGCTGACATGTTGTGGGCCTTCTGTGCATTCGGCACGGACGAGTCAGTGGAGCTGCTCGCTCGCGAAGTCGCGCACCGATTGCGGCTTCATCATTCGGGCTTTCGTTTCCGCCATGTCGAGGAGATCCCGATCACCGCATCCGGTAAGGTCGACTATCGAGAGATCGAGCGCTGGGTCGGATGACGACGGATCCGCTCCGACCCAGGCGGACGCGGGGGATCGGCTGGCAGTTGAAGCGCGCCATGGACATCGTCGTGGCGGCTACGGCACTCCTGATCCTCAGCCCGCTCCTGGCAGCAGTCGCGATCGCCATCCGCTGGTCGATGGGCTCCCCGATCTTCTTCCGCCAGGTTCGCCCCGGACTTCGGGCCGAGCCCTTCGAGGTTGTCAAGTTCAGGACGATGCAGGTCGGGGGTGACCCCAACGACAGTTGGCTGCAGGACGAACAGCGGCGGATCACCCGCCTGGGACAATTCCTGCGACGCCTGAGCCTTGACGAGCTGCCTCAGTTGTGGAACGTACTGCGGGGCGAGATGAGCCTTGTGGGTCCACGTCCGCTGCTGATGGAGTACCTGCCTGTGTACACCCAGGAACAGGCACGCCGCCATGAGGTGCGCCCCGGAATCACCGGCTGGGCGCAGGTAAATGGGCGGCGGTCGATCAGGATGAAGGCAAGACTCGAGCTCGACGTCTGGTATGTCGACCGATGGTCGCTCTGGGTGGATCTTCAGATCATCGCCCTGACCGTACGAAGAGTGATCGCAGGCCACGGCGTAGAGCCGGAGGCCGGCGGCGACGTCGACCCGTTCCAGGACGCCGTTTCCGCAGTGCGAGCCATGAAGCGCCAAGGGCCATGAAGCCAGTGGTGCTGTTTGGCACAGGACCGTTTGCGAGGGTCGTCCAGTTCCTCCTCACGAACGATTCGCCGCGCGAGGTCGTGGCGTTTGCGGTAGACCGTACCCATC
>JBBRIV010000323.1:0-3040 GCA_038220425.1 Candidatus Limnocylindrales bacterium | reverse complement strand
CTACTGCACGCGCAGCCGGATCGTGGGCGACCCGACGATGAACTTCAACCGCAAGGAGCACGAGGCCCAGCTCGACTACCTGCGTCGAACCCCGCAGGTCCGCGACGTCCTGATCAGTGGCGGCGACGGACTGACCCTGGCTCCCAAGCTGTTCGAGTCGATCCTGCGCGGGCTGCGGGAGATTCCCAACATCGAGATCATCCGGATCGGTTCGCGGGTGCCCGTCTTCCTGCCCCAGCGGATCGACGACCAGCTGTGCGAGATGCTCGAGAAGTACCACCCGCTCTGGATCAACCTCCATTTCAACCACCCCAACGAGATCACTCCGGAGGTCAGCCGGGCGGTCGACAAGCTGACCCGGGCGGGGCTGCCGGTGGGCAACCAGTCGGTCCTCCTGGCCGGCGTGAACGACTGCGTCCATATCCAGCGATCACTCGTCCACAAGCTGGTCGAGAACCGGATCCGGCCCTACTACCTGTACCAGTGCGACCTGGTCGAGGGCTCAGGCCACTTCCGGACGCCGGTGGGCAAGGGCCTCGAGATCATGGAGGGCCTGCGCGGCCATACCAGTGGCTATGCCATCCCCACCTACGTGATCGACGCGCCCGGCGGCGGCGGCAAGATCCCGGTGATGCCCAACTACCTGATCAGCTACTCGGACCACAAGATCGTCCTGCGCAACTACGAGGGCTACATCACCACCTACGAGGAGCCGCCCACCTACCGCCAGCACGACAAGGCGGCCTGCGCGTATTGCCAGAACGAGCGCTCGGAGCCGGGCCAGTCGGGCATCCTGGGCCTGCTTGAAGGCGAGCGCATGTGGATCGAGCCCAAGGGGTTCAGCGAAATTCACACCCGCGGCAACACCGAGGCGCATCGCCTGCAGGATCCTGCCAAGTGGGTGCCCTTCGGGGTCGGGGCGATCGAGGGTCGGGCCGAGGGCGTGGTCGAAGGCGTGGCCGGCAGCTCGCTGCCCGTGCTCGAGGCCTCGGCAGGCAGCGCCGCCCCGACGTACGCCCCGGGCGAGGAGCCTCGACCACGCGAAGGCGAGCCGACCGGCTCCGCCCACGGCGAGCTGCTCTAGCTACTCACCCTGCACGGCGCCCCCGCGGGTCGCCTGGGGGGTGTTCGCGGGTTGGACCCCCGCTGGTCGATTCGGGCGGCCCCGGGGGTTTGGCGGCCCCCCGTGGGTTTGCGTCCAACGCACGTATCCGACCGACTTCATGAATGGTTGGTCGTGTTCGTGCTCGCGACGCAAAGAATCGACGCGGACGGGCCGATTCTGGTCAAAACCTTGCGTCGCACACACCAAAACGATCTCCCCGCCGCGAATCCGGTCGCATGTGTGCGTCTCACGCAAAACGGTGGCGGGCCGAGCGGCGCCGCGGAATCACGGCGCCGCGAAACCCGGCCGGCGCCCAGGATCCGGCCCAGAACCAGCGTCGGGCGGGTCAGCCTGCCGTGAGGAGCGCGACGCCCTTGATCAGCTGGGCGTCGCCTGAGGCGGCCAGCTGGGCGGCCGACATGTGGTGCAGGTCGGTGGGCACCACGACCTTGCCGGCAGGAGTCGAGTCCAGGGCAATGTCCGGGACGATGCCCTTCTTCCAGATCTGCCGGCCGTCGCGGGTGAGCCACTCGACTGTGCCGATCAGGAGGGCCGAGCCGTCACTCAGTGGGAACTCCGTGAGGACCGTCCCGGTGCCGAATGTCTTGGCCCCGATCAGGGTTGCCCGCTTGGCATCCTGGAGCGCCCCGGCCACGATCTCCGATGAGCTGGCCGTGCCATTGTCGACGAGCACGTCAAGGGGAAGGTCGGTATCCGCGCCCCCGTCCTTGACCGCGATCTCGCGCACCGCGCCCGATCGATTCTGTTCCCGGTAGACGTCACCGCTGCTCAGGAATTGGCTGGCCACGCCCACGGCCTGGTCGACGTACCCGCCGGGATTGCCGCGCAGGTCGAGGACAACAGCCGTTGCGCCGGCCTTGCGCGCGGCCGCGATGTCGGTGATCAGCTCGGTGGTGGCGTTGCTCGAGAATTCCTCGATCCGGATGTCGGCCACGGTCGTGCCCGGGACCATCGCCCAGCTGACCGACGGCACGTCCACCTTGGCTCGGACGATCGTCACGCTGAACGGGACGGTGGCGCCGGTACGCAGGATCGACAGGGTCACCGACGTCCCGGCCTCGCCCCGAATCTTCGACACAACATCGTCCACGGTCTGGCCCTGGGTCAGGGTCCCGTTGACGCTCAGGACGGTGTCGCCACTCTCCAGGCCGGCCTTGTCGGCGGGGCTATCGGCGATCACCGACTGGATCACCGGCGAACCATTGACCGTGCTCATGACCGCGCCGATCCCCACGACGCTGCCGCTCAGCGACGAGTTCTCGGCGGCCAGGTCCTGGGGCGACAGGAAGCGGGTGTGACCTGTGTCACCGACGGCGCTCAGCAGGCCGTTGATCGAGCCATAGGTCAGGATCGTCGGATCGAGCGCCGAGGGGTCCACGTACTTGTCATGGAGGAGCTGCCAGGCCTGCTCGTAGGCGGCGAATTCAGGCGGGAACGAGCCCGCGGGCTTGGGCAGGGCGGTGGGTGTGGTGCTGATCCCGGGCGTCAGCGACGCCGGACCGGCAACGGCCGCGCCGGCGGCGAAGGCGATGACTACGGCCAGCATGATCGCGATCAGGCTGCGCCCCGAGAGCTGGCGGTTCGTGCGGACCGGCGCCACCTGCCAGGCGGCGGGCGGCTGCCAGCCGGACGGTGCGGCCCAGCCGGCCGGGTTCAGGTCGCCCCACGACGGCTGGCGGACGGTCGGCGGAACTGCTGGCGGACTTGCCGCAGGCGGCGCGCCCGCTGGCTGGCCCCACATCGGCCCTGCCGGGCTGACCGGCGGTGGCGGATTCGAGCCCGCGTTCCAGCCCGGCAGTGCATCGCCCGGCCGCTGGACCGGCGGTGGCGGGTTCGAGCCCGCGTTCCAGCCCGGCAGTGCATCGCCCGGCCGCTGGACCGGCGGAACTGGGCTGGCCACGGGTGAGACCGGCA
>JBBRIV010000322.1:0-3044 GCA_038220425.1 Candidatus Limnocylindrales bacterium | reverse complement strand
CCCCGGCTTCGTCATCCAGGCCGGTGACGGTGAGTTCGGCAAGAAGTCGTCGCTCCAGCACGGGCGCGTCGGGACCGGCGGGCCCGGCTACAAGTTCGAGGACGAGCCGATCCAGGGCGACTACGTACGCGGGTCGCTGGCGATGGCCAACTCGGGCCCGAACACGAACGGCAGCCAGTTCTTCATCTGCACGGACGACCTCACAGGGCGCCTGCCGAAGAACTACACGCTGTTCGGCCTGGTGACCAAGGGCATGGACGTGGTCGACAAGATCGTGTCGGCTCCGCGGAACGGCCGGGACCTGCCGAACGCGCCGGTGGCGATGACCAAGGTGACGGTCCACGAGGCCTGATCCCCGCTTCTCGGCCCGCTTCCGGGCCTTCGTCTCGGTCCTCGTCGCTCGCTTCCGGGCCTTGAGCACTGTCCGTGCTCGGATGAGGGACCTCCAAGCACCCGCCAGGCACCGATTCCGACGGATTGGGTGGCGGGTCGAACGTGGCGGAATGCAGACTGAGCACTGACCGTGCTCAGCTGCCCGTGGTGCCGCCCGCAACACTAGGTTAAGGAATTTACACACGCACTCGTGACAAAACCCTTGGCTTTCGAGCCCCGACAGGGTATTGTTAGCGACGCTGCGAGAGCGGCCAGCTGCCCCAGCACCAAGGTCATGGGTAGGTAGGGTCAGGGTAGTCGGTGCAGCCGACGTGATAGATGCCCTTGATGCGCGGCAGAAAGCGACACCGTTTCGGCGGGGTCGTCTTCACCGGGACAGCACCGGAGCGGTTCCCAATGTGGGAGCCGCTCCGTTCTAGTTTCGGGGGCTATCGCCTCTGTCGGGCGCGCTCCGCGACCGAACGCGGCCGCCAGCCGATCGCCACGATGCCAGCCTCGACGACAAGGCTGGCATTAGACGGGCCACTGGGCGAGGGCCTGCGGACCCCACGAGCGCTGCGATGCGCGCCCTTCGCTCGATGTCGCCTGGGCCCCCATGGGATCACGGTAGCACCGCCATCTTCGGGGCGCCGACTACCGGCTGTCGGAGGCGTCGCCTACCTCGGGTAAGATGTCGGCTCGCGCGCCTGTAGCTCAGTGGATAGAGCGTCGGCCTCCGGAGCCGAAGGTCGCAGGTTCGAATCCTGTCGGGCGCGCCATAACAGCCTCTGGCAGCGCGAGTGCCAGCCCGTGCCGGTACGCAGCCGGCGTTAGGTGGGCGCTGACGAAGCGCGGCCCTTCGACCACGATCCGCTCGTAGACCGCATGGATCACGTCCGACTTCTCCTCAGCCAGATCGGCAGTCGACCATGTCTCGGCGAAGATGTCGAGCCACTCCAGGGCACGATGCACGTCGAGGTCCCGGGGAGCGTCTGCAGCAATGACTGGGCGTTCGGCGGAGATCCGCTCGAGCAGGTCACGGAGCTCTGGCGATACGCAGCCCTCGCGGTCCCGTCGATCGTCCTGATCGCGCTCGGCCTGGTGGCGGTGGATCGGCGCGACGTGATGGCGCCGTGACGCCCCCGCGAGCCGGGCGGAGTGGGTCGTCTGGCTCCGCTGTCGCACACTTCAAGAACCGAGGCGGTCCATCGTCGGTGGGGCCATCGCTGACGACACTATGGCTTCGGGGTCTTCTTCGGCTTGGGCGTGGCCTTCGGTTTGGGCGTTGGAGCTGGGCTGGCGGTCGGTCCCGCCGTGGCACCCGGCGCACCGATCTGTGAGCCAGCGTCCGTCAGGGACTTAGCAATCCTGGAGCCGGTGTAGAGCATCGCACCGATCGCGACCACGGCGATGATGGCGAGGATGAGCGCGTACTCGACGAGGCCCTGGCCAGACATGCCGGCGCGAGTCGAGGCGGCCGTCCGGCGTGCTGTCTGCCCTAGCGTTGCCCGGTCGTGACCGTACGAGGCAAGCATCGACGCGGCAGGCATCGGATCCCCAGCATATCGACGGGTTCCGTGTGGGAGCGCAGGCCGATACCCTCGAACATGCGAAGGACCCTTGCCTAGCCGACGATATATCACAGGTACCTCCGCTCTACCAGGTGTGGCGACCGCCTCGGTGGCTATCTCTTGTCCATAGACAAGTATCTCGTCTATCCTGGAGCCCCCTGCGCGCGCCATCTCTCACCCGGAAGTACCCCCTAGGCGTTAGCCTCTCGTCCATCGGGGTGCCCTGCGCTCGCACTGCTCCCCTGTGCCATCCGAGCGCCGGACGGGTCGCGGGCGTCGGGCTCACCGCGGATCAAATGAGGAGTCGAGCGCGATGGAAACACGACGCCACCGAGCCAAAGCATCGGCGATTCCTCGCGTCGCGCTCAACGAACGACTGTTGAGTGCCGTCGAGCGATTGGTGGTCTCCTCGGTCGCGATCACGGCAGCGAGCCTCGCGGCTGCGCCGGATGGCCTTGGCCTGAGCCTCCAGCAGTGGCGTGTCCTGGTGATCCTCGCTTCTGTGGACCGGATCCGCGTTGGCGAGATCGCGCGCGATCTCGGGACGTCCCTTCCTACCGCGAGCCGGATCGTCCACCGCCTGGCCCGTCGCGGCCTCGTGGTCATCGAGCGGGACGAGACCGATCGACGCGCGTTCGACGTTCGATCGACTCCGGCGGGCGCGGGGCTCCGCGACGAGATCGTCGAGCGGCGACGGGCCGGGCTGCGGATTGCGCTGGCCGCCGTGTCGCCCCATCTGGAAGGAGCGCACGGCCTGATCGACGAGCTCGCCGCCGCGCTCACGATCAGCCGACCCCACGCTGTCGCCGCGGCCGGTGACCGTCGGCCTGATCCGACGACGAGCCCTGCGGATCCATTCGCGATCCACCCGGATGGGCCTGGCTCGTAAGCCCAGCCATCTCGGTGGTTGACGTCCCGCGTTAACCCTGTCTGTCAGCCGTCGTCTGCCCAGGCCCGGTTTGCCGGTCGTGGCCAGCATCCGCAGCCGGCGACGTGAGTGGCTGCAACCTCTGGGCGTATTCCGGGATGACTATCGCATCGGTCGTTGCTAGAGCGAGGTCGAGCTGCCAGCACCCGGCGGTGGGCAGGTCGATGCTCGAC
>JBBRIV010000321.1:0-3055 GCA_038220425.1 Candidatus Limnocylindrales bacterium | reverse complement strand
CTCGTCTTTGGCCTGATCGGGGTCTACTTCCTGCCCAGCGCGTCGATCACGGTGACACCCAGGCTGGAGGCGGTGACGCCGGTCCAGATCTCGATCCGGGCCGATCCGCTGGCCACCGCGCCTGACCCGGTTGCCGGCGTGGTCCCGGCCGTCCAGCTGAGCAAGGACTTCGCGGCCCTCGGCACCTTCAACGCGACCGGTCAGAAGGTGGATGCGACGCCGGCGACTGGAGCCGTGAAGTTCACCAACAACGATACCGGCGGCTCGACGTTCATCCCGGCCGGCTCCAAGGTGTCGACTTCAGGCGGCGTTGCATTCACGACGAGCCAAGACGTCACGGTTCCGATCGCGACGTTCGCGAATGGTTTCAAGCCGGGGACGGCATCCGTGAACATCACGGCCGCAGGGCTCGGGCCAGCAGGCAACGTACCTCCGGGCACGGTCCACCAGATCCCCTCGGGCTACAACGCGAACCTGCTCAAGGTGACCAACGTGACTGCCACGACCGGCGGCACCTCCACTACCACGACCCAGATCCAGAAGAAGGACACCGACGCCGCCGTTGCGAGCCTGACCAAGGGACTCAAGGCCCAGTTCGCGGCCTGGCTGCTGGCGCCCGATGCCCTGGCCCAGGGCAGCACCGCGTACCCCAAGACCGGCATCCTGTCGGCCGCTGCTGCCGATACGGATCCCGCGACCCTGATCGGCTTGGCCCAGCCCACCTTCCAGCTGACGATGACTGCGACGGGCACGGAAACGGCCGTCGACGTCTCCGCCCTGAGCACTCTCGCCGTCGGCCGTCTGAAGGCGTCCGTGTCGGCAACCTTCAGCCTGGTCCAGGGCAGCGAGAAGGTCACGATCGGGGCGGCCAGGGCCGATGGCGAGGCGGTCGTCTTCCCGGTGACTGCCACCGCCAGCCAGGTCCGTCACCTGGATCCCGATGCCCTGCGCCAGCTGGTCAAAGGCAAATCGCTCGAGGAGGCGCGGGCCATCCTGTCCCAGGACGGCGTCGTCGACATCCAGGCCTGGCCCGGGTTCGTGAGCAGCATTCCCACCCTGGACTGGCGCCTGACCCTGACGATTGCGACCGGCCCGGCCACCGTTCCCGCGAGTGGCTCGCCGGCACCCTCGGCCCGGCCGACGCCAACCGCGCTTCCCCAGGGTTCGCCGTCACCATGAGCCGCCTGCTTGGCATCGATCTCGGTGACCGTCGGATCGGCGTCGCCATTGCCGACCCGGACGGTAGCGCCATGCCCCTCGTGACCCTGCGGCGGGGCCGGACGGTCGCGATCGACGCCCAGGCCCTGGAGCGCCTGATGCGCGACCATGGAGCCGTGGAATTGATCGTCGGGCTGCCGCTCGAGGCGGACGGCCATGAAGGACCGCAGGTGGAGCTGACCAGGACGTGGGTCGAGGAGATCGGCCCGGAGCTGCCCGGCGTCTCGATCCAGTTCCGCGATGAGCGCCTGTCGAGCCATGTTGCCGAGGGCCGGGTCGGGCCGATGAAGCGCGGCCGGTCGGGTGGGCCGCCCAGTGCCACCCAGCGCGCGGAGTGGCGCGCCCGGGTGGATCGTGAAGCGGCCGCGATCATCCTCCAGGACGAGCTCGATGCCCGGGCACGGGCGGCCCGGTGACGCTGCGAGGCGGCGGATCGCCGCGTGATGGTGGGCCGGGGCCCGATTCGGGATCGTCCAGGTCGCGCCAGGCGCACCCGATCGGCGAGGTGTCGATCGACGATGATCACTACGCCCGAGCCCCGGGCTTCGCCGACAACGAACCAGGCCGGCCGGGCCGGCCCCTCTATGAGCGGCGTGGGTCGAACGGCGGCAGCGGACTGGGCGGCCTGCTCCGGTTGCTGCTGTTCATCGTCATGCTGGCCGCCGTCGTCCTGGTCGCGGCCCTGACCGTCCTTCGACCGGTCATCAGCCGGGCCGTGGTCGACTACGCCACGAACAACCCAAGCGCCTTGAAGCTGCCGTTCGTGGCCGACCTGGTCAAGGAAGACCTGGGAACCAGGCTGACCGACGCTCCCGGCACCAGCGCAGCCGAGGTCAGCTTCAGCGTTGTCGACGGCGATACGGCCCAGTCGATCGCCGACCGGCTGCAGGCGGCCGGCCTGCTGACCGATGCCCGCTCGCTGGTCTTCATCGCCACCGAGCAGGGCCTCACCACGAGCCTCCAGTCGGGCATCTACTTCCTGCGCGCGAACATGACCCCGCAGCAGATCGTCACGTCGCTGCTCGTCTCGCACCAGGTGGCGGTCACGATCGGCCTCCGGCCAAGCCTGCGCCTGGAACAGATCACGGCCAAGCTCCAGACCGTCACCGGCCTGTCGATGGACGTCAACGCCTTCTACAAGGAGGCCAAGAACCCGCCCGCCGCGCTCCTGGCCGACTATCCCTGGCTGACCGCGGTCCTGCCCAAGGGTGCCTCGCTCGAGGGGTTCCTGGCGGCGGCGACCTACACCGTGTCGCCCGACATCACCGCCGATGGCTTCGTCCGCCAGCTCCTCGACGCCTGGTACCAGCAGGTTGGGGCCGAGCTGCTGAATGTCCCGGCCGCCCGCGGCCTGACCTTCTACCAGGTCCTCAGCCTGGCCTCGATCGTCGAGCGCGAAACCGGTGATGACGCCGACCGGGCCAAGATCGCCGGCGTCTACCAGAACCGGTCCAAGTCCAACCACGAGACGGCCGGCTTCCTGCAGTCTGATCCGACGATCTTCTTTGTGAACGACTCGCTCCAGCTGGCCGCGCTGCCCTTCGCCCAGTGGCAGTCGTACGTCTTCTGGGCGCCGATGGCGACCGGCAAGCAGCTGCCCGCCGAATTGCCCGCCGACCTCGCCGGCTACAACACCTACACGAGCAAAGGCCTGATTCCGGGCCCGATCTGCACCCCCTCCGTGGCCTCAATCAAGGCCGCGCTCAACCCCGACACGAAGGACGGCTACCTGTATTTCCTGGCCAAGAAGGACGGCACCACGGTCTTCGCCAAGACATACGCGCAGCACCTGCTGAACATCAAGAAATTCGGCTCCTAGGTTGAGCAGCTCGCTGCC
>JBBRIV010000320.1:0-3055 GCA_038220425.1 Candidatus Limnocylindrales bacterium | reverse complement strand
CTACCCAACGCCGGGCGAGGGCTTTGGCGCCGGCCGGGCCCGGCTAGTCCCAGGTGCAGCCCTGGTGGCCGGCGGGCTGATCCTGGTCGAGGACCCGGATCGTCCGTTCCTGACCCGTTCGCTGCGGGTCCCGGACCGCGTGACCGCCCACCTTCTCGGGGTGGACACGCCCGACCCGATCGTGGCCAGCCTGCTGACGACAGCGGTGGCATCGAGCGGCGCTGGCGCCGGGGCGATGGAGCGTGCCCTCGCCAGCGGATCGCGCATCGTCTACGTCCGGGACCGGGTTGGATCGGCCGGGTTGTCCCTGGCGGCGGGAGCGCTGGCCGCCCTCGGGGCCGAGCCGATCCTGCTCGACCTCGGCCGGCTGGGACCGGGCGACGATCCCGGTGTCGTCGCCGCCGTCGCCGCCCGTGAGGCCCGCCTGCGCGGAGGCGGGCTCGTCGCCGGCCCGATCGACGGCCTGGCTGAGCGCGGCGGCGGTGCGGTCCGGGCGTTCGCCGAGCTGGCCTGCCCCACGGTCCTGATCGGTGCTCGGGGCTGGGATCCGGGCTGGTCGCGCGATGTCCCGGTCCTGGTCGAGGCGATTCCGGCCAGTGCCTCCGAGCGGGGGGCCATCTGGCGCTCAGCGCTGCCTGCTGCGGCAATCGATGACCTGATCGGGCGAGAGATCGAACGGCTGCCGTTCCGGCTCGCCCCTGAGCAGGTCGTGCGGGCCGCCCGCTCGGCCCAGCTCCACGCCATCGCCGACGGTCGTGACCTCGATCCACGTGACCTGTACCGGGGCGCCCGGGCCCAGAACGCGGCAGGGCTTGAGCGCCTGGCCCGGCGGATCGAACCCGTTGTGGCCTGGCCCGACCTGGTCCTGCCCCGGCCGATCGTCGGACAGCTGCGCGAGCTCGCCGCCCGGGCCCGCCATCGTGACCTGGTCCTCGAGGAGTGGGGGATGGGCCGGCGGTAATCCAAGGGCCGTGGGATCACCGCCCTGTTTGCCGGCGATTCGGGCACGGGCAAGACGATGTCGGCCGAGGTGATCGCCGGCGAGCTCGGCCTCGACCTGTACGTGATCGACCTCTCGACCGTCGTCGACAAGTACATCGGCGAAACGGAAAAGAACCTCGACCGGGTCTTTTCGGAGGCCGACCGGGTCAATGGCATCCTCCTGTTCGACGAGGCGGACTCGATCTTTGGCAAGCGCTCCGAGGTCAAGGACGCCCGGGACCGCTATGCCAATGTCGAGGTCGCCTACCTGCTCCAGCGGATGGAACAGTTCGACGGGATGGCCATCCTGACCACCAACCTGCGGGCCAATGTCGACGAGGCCTTCGTGCGGCGGCTCGATTCGATCATCGACTTCCCGATGCCCGAGCCAGAGGATCGGCTCCGAATCTGGCAGACGAACCTGCCCCCGGACCTGCCCCTGGGACCTGACCTTGATCTCGAGTTCCTGGCCCGTGCCTTCAAGCTGTCCGGCGGCAACATCCGCAATGTCGCTGTGGGTGCAGCCTACCGGGCAGCCGATGCCGGCCGGCCGATCTCGATGGTCGACCTGGTCCGGGAGACAGAGCGCGAATATCGCAAGCTCGGCCGGCTTGTTGTTGAAAGCGAGTTTGGCCCGCACTTCGGCGCGCTCGACCCAACGACCGGCGGCCACGAGGGAGCCGCCAAGGTCGTAGGCCGTTGAGCCGGGCCGGTCCCGAGCTGCTATCCGAGCCTGAACGACCGGGCAGCCGATCGCCTTCGGGCGCCGTGGACGCCCGCGCCGACGGCGCCGCTCGAGAGGATTCGTCGTTCGAGGTTCTTGCCCTCGGCCGGCAGCCGGGAGTCACGACCGCCCGCCCCACCCGGACCCTGATTCGGCTCCAACACGCAGCCGGCAACCAGGCCGTCAGCCGCCTCGTCGCCGCGCCACCGCGGCGGCCGCGCCGAGCCCCACTCCGCGCGCCCGCAGCACCCGGACCGGCCCATCCGGCGGCGGCACCGGTGGCCCTGACAGGAGCGCCCGTCGCCGCACCCGCCACTGCCATCGAGGCAGCCCCGGCGACCGCCCCGCCCGAGACGGCCGCCGGGCCGTCGATTGCCGCGGCCCCGGGCAGTGCCGGTCCGGCCGCCGGCGGAGCGGTTCCACCCACCCGCACGAGGCGGGCCACGGCGATGGCTCGTCGGGTTCGTCGGGTGGTGACCAAGCTCGTCCGGCCGCGGGTGGCAACCGGGCCCGGTCATCGCAAGGCGGTCGTCGCGCCGGTCAAGGCGCCAGTTCCGGCCGCGGCGCCCGTGGCCGGCAGCGCGCCTGCCCCGGCCAAGCTGCCGCCCGAGCCGACCAAGCGACCGCCCATCCCACCCCACAAGGACCCCCGGTTCCAGGCCGTCAGGGGCCGCATCGCGAGCGCCGCGGGAGTGATCCGGACGCATGCTCCGGCCGAGACAAAAGTTGCCGAGGCCGAGGCTGCGGCGAAGGGGCCCGAGAACGACGTCCGGAGCCAGGCCGAGGCGGCCCAGGTGGGCGACATGGGCGCGGCTCCCCAGCCAGCCTTCGACAAGAAGGCGTTCATGTCGGCCATCGAAGAGGCTGTCAAGCACCACGCCCCCAACTCACTCAGCCAGGCCATGGACTTTGACGAATCCGGCAGCGCGGAGGCCGTCAAGGGCGAGGTCCAGGGTCTCGTGGGCCAGAACAAGGACGTTGCCAAAGGGCCGATCAAGCAGACCACCCAGGCCGCCCCGGACCTGACCCGGGGCGTTGCCAAGCCGGTCACCGAGCTGCCCGCTGAAACCCCGGGCGAGCCACCCGCCTCGGTCGCCGCCCAGGCCGGGATGCCCCTGCCGCAGCCTCCCGGAGCCAGCGATCTCTCGCGTGGGCCGGCCGAGGTCAACCAGGACCTGGCCGCCGCGGACGTGACCGAGGAGCAGCTCCGCGACTCAAATGAGCCGGACTTCAACGCCGCTGTCGACGCCAAGCACGATGCCGAGGCGCATGCCCGAACGGCACCCTCGAAATACCGTGCCGCCGAGCGCCACATCGTGTCCGGTACGCGGTCGGGCGCGGCGGGGACTG
>JBBRIV010000319.1:0-3055 GCA_038220425.1 Candidatus Limnocylindrales bacterium | reverse complement strand
CTGAGCAGGTCCGACAGCCCATGGGCGTTTGGCAGGTCGAAGATTCGATGGACTCCGGGCTTGCGAAAGTCCGCATCGAGGAGCACCGTCCGCTGGCCGGCCTGGGCGAAGGTAACCGCGAGATTTGCAGCGGTCGTTGTCTTTCCCTCCCCGGGAACCGAGCTCGTGACCAGGAGGGTCTTCAGGAGCCGGCCCGCCGACGCGAGCTCGATGTTGGTTCGCAGCGCTCGGTAGGCCTCGGCGACAGGCGTGTGGGGGCTCACCAGGGCGACTGGTGGGCCGATATCCCCGGCACCGCCGGTGCGCGACGTCGTCGCGATGGTGCCGAGGGTTGTGAGCCCGGTGATCGCCTCAACGGCGTCAGTCGACCGGACTGTCTCGTCCAGGCGATCGATCAGAACGATGGCGGCGATCACTCCGACGAGCACGATGAGCATCGTCGCGAGCACGTTCAGCGGGATCCGCGGCGAAACCGGCTGGTCTGCCGGGACGGCTGGGTCGACAACCGTCAGCAGGTTCGCTCCGTTGCTCGAAGCCAGGTTCAACGTGGCCGCATAGGTTTGGCGGAGGCCGGCGACCCGGCTCTGGAGACCCTGCAGTTGCTGGTCCTGGCTGGCCGTTCGTGATGTCAATCCGGTCAGCTGGGCGATTTCGGTCTGAGCCGCTTCGATCTGTGCTTCGGTTGCCGCGAGGTCGGCCTGGATGAATTGCTGGGTCTGCTGGTTCTGGAGTGCGACGGGGGAGGCGGCGATCATTTCCGCCGCGAGTGTGTTGGCGAGGAGAGCAGCCCGCTGTGGGTCATCGGCCCGGACCGTGAGGTACACGAGGGTCAAGTCGAGCGGTGCCTGGGCCGTGATGCTCTTGGCCAGCTCGTCCGTGGTCATCGCCACGCCCGCCTTGGCAATGACTGCCGAGAGGATGGGACCGGTCGTCATGACCCGCGCGTAGGTCTGCGCCAGCTGCTGGCTGGCGAGCACCTGGTTGTAGTTCGGGTTACCTGCCAGGATGCCCTGGCCCACGATCAGGGTCACCTTGCCCTCGTAGACACGGGGCAGCGCCAGGGAAACGAGCAAGGCGATTGCGCCCGCGAGGAGGACGCTACTCACGACAAGCGCGGACCGGGCGCGGACGACCGTGATCAGATGCTGGAAATCCATCGGATGGAGGTCAATCCTCGCGTGACCGGCTTCGGTGTGGGTCAGCCAGTATAGGTGCCATTACCGCGCGAGCCAGGCTGGCCGGGGGCTGAGGCCGGTTTCGGGCCGGGGCGATATGGTATTGACCCCGCTCTCCGGCGGTGCGTCTCGGCAACGCCTTCCGTGCAGAAGGCGTGTGCTGTCAGGCGCAGAACGGTAGGGTGAAGGGCCTTTGGAGGGGACCGATTGATCCGACGCCACCTGATGGCTCTCAGGGTCGTTCTCATGATCGGCGATGGGCTCACGGCTGTCGCGGTCTTTCTGGCCGTCTCGCTTGTCCGATTCGGCGACGGAGACTCCGCCCAGTTCTGGTTGCGCCTGGGAATTGACATTCGGGTCGCGGCGGCCATCTTCGGGATCGTCTGGGTGGCCGGCCTGTGGTCAACCGGTCTATACCGGCTCCGGGTTCGCTGGCGCCTGATCAGCGAGGCGCAGGACATCGCTCGAGCCACCCTGCTGATCGTCGCCGGCAGTCTCTCCGTACTGTTCATCCTGAACGGGTCAGGCGTGAGTCGCCTGTTCCTGGGCCTGCTGTTCGTCGTCCAGCCGGCCGTGACCCTGGCGGGTCGATCCGCCATTCGCTACTGGTTCGGCGTTCTCCGCTTCCAGGGGATGAACACCCGGTTCATGCTCGTCGTGGGGACGGGCGACCTGGCTCAACAGTTCGCCGACCGGGTCGAGAATCGCGTGGCCCTGGGCATCCGGATCATCGGCCACGTGACCGTCCCGGAGGAACCGCTCGGCCGCACGTCCCGGCCCATCCTGGGCACGGTCGAGGACATCACCGAGATCTTCCGCTCGAGGACCGTGGATGAGGTGGCGGTCTGCCTGCCACCGGCTGCTTCGGACGCGCTGGGCCCGGTGACCAGCCTCGCCGCGTCGGAGGGCAAGACCGTCCGGATTCCGCTTGATCCCACCCTGTACAAGCGGCGGGTTGCCCAGCAGGAGGAGTTCGAGGGCTTCCTGGTGCGCTCCCTCGTTGATTCCGGGCCGCGTGAAGCTGGGCTGGTCGCAAAGCGACTCTTCGACGTGGTTGGCGCGGCCGTCGCCCTCATTGTCCTGAGCCCGGTCCTGATCGGGGTGGCGCTCCTGGTCCGGGTGCGCGAAGGCCGGCCGATCCTGTTCACGCAGACCCGAGTTGGCCTCCATGGCCGGGCCTTCCGGATGTACAAGTTCCGCTCGATGGTCCCGGACGCCGAGACCCTGCTCGATGCGCTGTGGGACCAGAGTGACATCGTGGGCCCGGCAATCCAGCTCAAGAACGATCCGCGGGCCACGAGTACCGGGGCCTTCCTGCGCCGCTACAGCCTGGACGAGCTGCCCCAGCTATGGAATGTGCTGCGCGGCGAAATGAGCCTGGTTGGCCCCAGGCCCGCGCCAATGGTGGAGGTGGAGCGCTACGACCAGTGGCATCGCCGACGGCTCTCGGTCAAACCCGGCATCACCGGGTTGGCCCAGGTCACGATTCGCAAGTACCGCGACTTCGATGACCGAGCCGCGCTGGACATGCACTACATCGATGCCTGGACGATCTGGCTCGACCTGCGGATCATGGCCCAGACGGTGACCGTCATCCGCGGGGGCGCGTGATGCCGCGCCGGGCATGACCCCAGGATCGCCTCGCCGCCCGACCTTGCTGTACATCGCCACGGTCGCCGCGCCGCTGCGGAACTTCTACATTCCCTACGCGACGCACTTCAAGGAGCGCGGCTGGACCGTCCTGGCGGCTGCCGGGGACTGTGTCGGGGTCGAGCCGATCGAAGACGCCTTTGACGCCACGTACGACGTCCCGGTCTCGCGCTCGATCGCGAACCCCTCGAACCTCGTCCGAGGACTCCCGGCGATCAGACGCCTGCTGG
>JBBRIV010000318.1:0-3056 GCA_038220425.1 Candidatus Limnocylindrales bacterium | reverse complement strand
CGGCGTGGGCGTGGCGGTGGCCCTGGCCGTGGCCATGAAACGGGCACCAGGGACAGCAGGGCAGTCCCCTACCGGATGAATCCGGGCGGTGCGTCCCGGAAACTCCCCCGAACGCCTCGCCTTGACAGTACCAGTGGGTCGTTCGTACTGGACGAGCCGGACCATAGGGTTCCAGGTGAGGACGACACTCGTCCTCCGTCGGATGGATCGTCCAGGGCAAACCCATCGCGAGGTGGGGACGCAAAGCCAGGGACCTTGGTGCGGAGTCGCCTCAAGGCAGCCCGGTTGCCGGTCGGATGACGTAACGCTTAACGAGGTAGCAACCGTGAAGGCGAACCTGGCGCGCTTCACCTGGGCATTGGCGATCATCGCCTCGATGGCGCTCACCCTTGGTGCGGGCATTCGCTGGAATGCCATCTCCTTCGGCCCCTGGGGCTCGTGATGAGGGCCGTCATCCGCTCCCAGGGATTTCGGATCCTGCTGGTCCTGGCGTCTCTGTCGAGCTCGGCGCTCGTCGTCGAGGCCGGCCACCGCTGGTAACAATCATCTCCGCCCAGTGTGGGCGGGATCGAGCACCGCGAGCCCAATGACCGTCGGTATTTGCCGGCGGTCATCGTGCGTCCGGGTGAACGGACGGTGCGTCCCGGAAACTCCCCCGAACGCCGCAGGGGAACGGGACGAGTGGGTCGTTTGAGCGGCTCGAGCTGATCCCTAGGGTTCGAGATGAGGACGAAAGACGTTCTCCGTCGGACAGATCGTCCAGGGCAAACCCGTCGCGAGGCGGGGACGCAAAGCCAGGGATCTTGGGACACAGGCGGGGCCACCGCAAGGCAGCCCGGTTGCCGGTCTGATGACGAACGACTCTAGGAGAGGTGACTACCGTGAAGGCGAACCTGGCGCGCTTCACCTGGGCTGTGGCGATCATCGCGGCCATGGCATTGACCCTTGGTGCCGGCATTCGGTGGGGCTAACGAGATGAAGGCGGTCCTTCGCTCACAGGCCTTTCGAATTCTCTTCGCACTGGCGGCGCTCTCAAGCTCGGCCCTGGTCGTCGAGGCCGGACACCGCTGGTAACGCTGATCATCCAGATCAGAACCCGGCGGGCTTGAGCACCGCAACCTGATGACCGTCGGCCCTGCCGGCGGTCATTTGCGTGCCCGGCCCAAAGCCGGGCTAGAGTCTGGCCATGGCCAATCGCACGATCAGCCGGCTCAGGCGCTGGGCACCGTTTGGGCTGGGCGCCCTGTTCGTTGGCAGCGGCACCCTCCACCTTGCCCGTCCGGAGCTCTTCCAGTCACTCGTGCCGGCGGGCCTGCCTGCCCCTGACCTGATCATCCTGGCCAGCGGGTTCGCTGAGCTGGTGTGTGCCGGAGGACTCCTGTCGGGAGCTCGCTGGGCCGGCCCGGCCAGCGCCCTGCTCCTGCTCGTCGTGTTTCCCGGCAACGTGACCTTCGCCCTGACGGCATCAGCCGATCCCAGTGCGTCACCCGTCCTGGTTGCCCTGGCCTGGGCTCGGCTGCCGTTGCAGCTGCCCCTGATCTGGGCGGCCCTGCAGGCCCGAACTCTTCGCCAAGCCTAGCCGGCGGCCCCGGCCGTCATTGCCTCGGGCACCGCGACCAGGCGACCCGAGCGGACGTCGTAGACGAAGCCGTAGATCGCGATCCGGGCGGGTACCAGCGGATGGTTCCGGATCCGGAGCACGTCATCCACCACCGAACCCGACTGGCTGGCGATCGTGAGCCAGTCGATATCGGCGCCGGCCGTCGAGCCCGGGCCCTCGCCCACGTCGTAGAAGCCATTCGGCCCGAGAACTGCCGGCTCGAGGCTCCGTGCGAACAGGCCCCCGAGGAGTTCGTTGGTGACCGACTCCAGGCCACATTCGGTGTGGTGGATGACGAACCACTCGTCCGTGCCGAGGAGCTTCAGCGAGATCAGCAGCGAACGGATGACGTCGTCGGTGGCCCTCCCGCCGGCATTCCGGAGGACGTTGGCGTCGCCATCGCGCAGCCCGGCGAACCCGGCCGGGTCGATCCGGGCATCCATGCAGGTCACGATCGCGAAGCGCCGCGCCGGTGCGCGGCCGAGCGATGTCCGCGCTCCGAACGACTCGGCGTAGGCAGCGTTGGCGGCGAGGACCTGGTCGAGTACAGAAGACATCGGAGCCCGTATCGTAGCGATCGCGGCGGGTCCAGTCCGGCCCGCCGGAGCAGGGCCACCGCCAGGCATCCCGGACCGGCGCGCCTGCGTAGGAATGACATGCAGGGCACCGATCATGTCCAGCCATCGCGCGCCTGGCAGTACGGATTCCGGGGTCTCTATCGGGGCCTGGGCCTGGTTGACCCAATCATCCGGTCGTGGTGGCTGAGCCACGGCCTGGGTAACGTCGTGCAGGTCACCATCGCCGGGCGGCGAACCGGCCGGGCGCGCCAGACCTTGCTGGGCCTGCTCGTGGCCGGCGGCCAGTGGTACCTGGGCCATCCCAACGGCCCGGTCCAGTGGACGCGCAACCTGGATGCGGCCGATGGTCGTCTGACCCTGACCTGGCCCGGCCAGGAGCCGGTCTCGTTCCAAGCGCGAGTCCTGTCGGCAGGCCCGGAACGCGACCGGGCCATCGATGCCACGGGTCAACATCCCTTCCCAGGCAATCTGATCTACCGCCTGGGTCGTCGTCATGTGCGGGCTGTTGGCCGCTACTACCGCCTGGAGCTGGCCGCCGGCGACTGGCCGTAGCCCGCTCGGACGGGCAAAGGTCAGGGCGTGAAGTAGCCCGTAACGTCGAACAGGAGCTGGGCGGTTGAGCGCGTCCAGCCAACGTACGTTTGCCACATCGTGCCCGTCCCGGTCAGGGGCATGGTGACCCCGTTGGCCCGGCTGTCGTTGACCGGGAAGTTGAGGGTGGACGTGGCCGGCACGGCCTGGGCCGTCGTGGTCAGGCTGACGTAGCCCGGCCCGGTCTGGCCGGTGACGGTCAGGTTGCCGGTGACGGCCGTGGCGCCCAGCGGGACGCCCCCCTGGCCGGTCACCGCGAAGGACCGTGGCGCCTCGCTCGTGAACGG
>JBBRIV010000317.1:0-3112 GCA_038220425.1 Candidatus Limnocylindrales bacterium | reverse complement strand
CTGGGCAGTCCCTTCTTCATCTTCCTGCTCCGCCAGTTCTTCATGGGCATCCCCAGGGAGCTCATCGATGCGGCGCGCCTGGATGGTGCCAGCGAACTGCGAATCCTGACCACGATCGTGGCACCGCTCGCCTGGCCGGCGCTCATCACCGTTGCCCTCCTGACGTTCATCGACAAGTGGAACGACTTCTACGGTCCGCTGATCTACCTCCAGAAACCCGAGCTTCAACCGTTGTCACTGGCCGTCCAGATCTTCCAGACCAACCACCGGACGGAGTGGCCCCTGGCGATGGCCGCGGCGATTCTCATTGCCGCCCCGCTCGTGATCATCTACTTCATCGCCCAACGCAAGTTCATCGAGGGAATCACCCTCACCGGTATGAAGGGCTGAGGGGAGGCGAGCCCTGGCCAACGCGATCCACCCATTCGGCAGCGCTAGTCATGACATTTGGAGGAGCTCATCGATGCGAAAACGGATCATCGGGTTGGCGATGGCGAGCGTGCTGCTCGCAACCGCCTGCGGTTCGACCGCGACACCCGCCCCCGGGACGGCCGGACCAACCGGCGCCGCCACACAGGCCCCGGCGCCGACTGCGGCCGCCCCGGTCGTGACCCTTACGCTCCGCTACTGCTGGGGCGGCGAGGGTGAAGTCAAGGCAATGGAGAAGGTGATCCAGGCCTGGAACAGCGCCAATCCGGCCATCCAGGTGAAGGGCATCAGCGGCAATATCCAGACCGAAGAAATCGCCGCCGCGGTCGCCGGTGGCGCGCCGCCGGACATGGTGATCATGTGCGACAACGGCGCAATCGCCGGCTTCGCCCACGACAAGGTGATCCTGCCCCTCGATGACATCCTGACCAAGATCGGCGCCAACAAGAGCGACATCATCCCCGCATCGCTCAAGTGGGTGACCTACCAGGGCAAGCTGTACGGCCTGCCCTTCGGCCAGGACACGTGGGCCCTCTACTACAACACCGACGCCTTCACGGAAGTCGGCCTGGACCCGACCAAGCCGCCCACCACGCCTGATGAGCTGTGGGCCGACGCAGCCAAGCTGACCAAATTCAATGCCGACGGATCACTGGCCCGGGCCGGGTTCATCCCTGACGATCCGGACCGGAACATCGAATCCACTTCGAACCTGTTCAACTGCCAGTTCTATGACGAGCCGTCCAAGAAGATCACGGTCAACAGCCCGGAGTGCGTGGCCTGGTTCAAGTGGTACAAGACGTGGTACGACGCCTATAACAAGAAGGACGCCCTGGTCAAGCTTGAGGCCTCACGGACCGGCGGCGACGCCGGGCTGTTCAACACGGGGCAGGCGGCGATGGTCATCATGGGCGAGTGGGAAAATGGCGCGGCGTACATCCCGACCGCCGCACCGAACCTGCACTACGACACGGCCCCGATCCCGGCGATCAGCTCGGACAAGTACGGAGCCGCGTTCATCAACGGCAATGCCTGGTTCATTCCGACGGGTTCCACGAACCCGGAGGCCGCAGCCAAGTTCGGCATGTACCTCATGACCGACGATCCATCGCGAACGATGGATATCCAGAACGCCAGCGTGCCCCAGCTGACAACGCTTCTGACCGATCCGGTTCTGACCGCGATCCCCCACCAGAAGACGTTCCTGAATCTCGTGAACCACAAGGACGCGTGGGTCACGCCGATGATCTCGGTCTACAGCCAGATCAAGGACGGCCTGGGCAGCGCCCTCAGCGCTGTGACCACCGGTGGCGCCGATCCCCAGAAGGCTCTCGACGACCTGGCCAGTCAGATCCAGGCCAAGCTCGACGCGAACGGGCCGTAACCGTTGACCATCGATCAAGCCCATTGAACCCGTAGTGCCGGCGGGCATGGGCCGCCGCGAGCCGCCAAGGCTCTCGGCGCGCCCACTCCGGTTCGATCCGCCGCCCAGTCAGCGCGACTGGCCGGCGGATCATTTGTGTTGGGCCAGAAACCCTCGTCCGGGGATACTCGACGGATGAAGGCCCTACCCCGCGCGGTCGACCTCAGAACCGAGCAGCGCCTGGATCCGATCGGCCTGGACGAGCCAAGGCCGAGACTCAGCTGGCGGGTCGAGCTTGCTGAGCCCGCCACCCAACAGGCGTCGTTCGCGATCGAAGTCGCCAGCGATCCGACATTCGCTCGAGCCGCCGTCGTCTGGGCGCGCAGCCACGTCGGCGGCGACACTTCGATCTCCTACGACGGCCCAACGCCTGCTTCGTGCGAGCGGCGTTGGTGGCGTGTCCAGGTCGCCGACGACCAAGCGGAGACAGGGCCCTGGAGCGCCCCGGCGGCCTGGGAGATGGGGCTCCTGGCTGCTGACGACTGGGTTGGCCGCTGGATCGGCTGGATCGACCTGACCCAGCCCAGCTGGTCGTCCCGGAGCCCCATCCTTCGACGCTCGTTCCGGTTGCCCGGACCGGCCGCCCGGGGACGCGTCCACCTGACCGCGTTGGGACTCGTGGAGCTCATGATCAACGGCCACCGGGTGGGTGCCGACCGACTGGCGCCCGGCTGGACCGACTACAAGCGCCGGATCCAGTACCGCACGATCGATGTCCTGGACTTGCTCCGATCCGGCGAGAATGTCGTCGCCGCCCGGCTCGGGCGGGGCTGGTTCGCTGGGGACGTCGGCCAGTTCGGGGCCGAGCAGTACGGCGATGTTCCCGCCCTCATGGCCCAGGTCGAGGTCGATCTTGTCGGCGGTCGCCGGATCATCGTCCCGACCAACACCTCATGGCGAGCGCTGCCCGGTCCGCTGGTCAGGGACGACCTGCTGATGGGCGAGTGGTTCGACGCCCGGGACGAGCCCATGGGCTGGTCCGAGCCTGGCTTCTCCGATGACGACTGGCGGCCGGTCATCGTGCAGGCCGGTCCCGGCGGCCGACTCGTGGCCCAGCGAGATGCCGGGGTCGGCATCCTCGCCGAACTTGAGCCTCGGTCGATCACCCGGGTCGAGCCGGACCGCCAGATCGTGGACTTCGGCCAGAACATCGCAGGGCACATCCGGATCCAGGCGGCGCAGCCTGCCGGGACGACGATCGTGATCAGCCACGCCGAGGCGCTCGATACCAGCGGCGATCTGTACACAGCCAACCTGCGC
>JBBRIV010000316.1:0-3126 GCA_038220425.1 Candidatus Limnocylindrales bacterium | reverse complement strand
CATCAGCGAGGGATTGCTGGTTTCGGCCGCGCACAAGCTCCTGGCGCCCACCCTGCTCCGTTCGCAGGTGCTGTCGGCGCTCCACGAGGCCGTCCAGCGAGGCGAGATGCCGGCCGATGTGGCGCGCGAACGCCTCGCCCGGTTCGGGCGGCTGCCGATCAGGCTGCTGGGCGACGGAGTGCTCCGCCGGCGAGCCTGGGAGGTGGCCGATCAGCTCGGCTGGCCCACGACCTACGACGCCGAGTACGTGGCGCTGACCCAGCTCCAGGCGGACGCGCTGGTCACCCTGGACGTCGACCTGGCGCGCACCGTCCAGGGATTGATCAGGACGGCGTCGACCGACGAGCTTCGCTAACGCTGGAAGCCGGCGATGGGCCGGGTGAATACCCGTTCATCGAGTTGGCCGAAGTCCCAGGCGTCAATGGACGGCGGCTGGATTCCGAGGGCCGTCAGCGCCGTGCACACCTGGCTGCGGTGGTCGGTCCCGTGATGGAGCGCCTGGGCCAGGCGAATCCCGAGCGGCGCGTGGGTCTCGTAGCCCGAGTCCTCGAATTCGATGACGTCGGTCGAAGGGTCGAGGTCGCCGCTGAGCTGGCGCTGCCAGGCCCGGCCGTGAGCCTCCATCGTCGCTCGTAGCATCGGGATGTCGCTGCTGTCCTCATCAAACCGTTCGGGCTCGCCGCCGCGCAGTACATCGAGGTAGAAGACGTCCCCGCCGACAAGGTGGCGAAGGGTGCTGATGATCGAACCGTACGTCCCGGGCAGCGTTGTCGCCAGCTGGACATCGTCGAGTGCCGCGCATGCATCGAGCAGGTGGATCGAGGCCCACACGTGGTGGCCAAAGGCGTCGGCGAGCATCGACTGACTCATCCGGTCACTGTACCGACCCGACCGCGTCCCGGTCAAAAACGAAGAAGGGCTAGACGAGGCCTCGAACCGTCCAGGCCCGGACGGTCAACACGAATGGGCCGGCCGGGAGCATCTTCCGGCACGTTTCGCGAAGGTCGGCCTGTCGTTCGGCGCCCAGGCTGGCGAGGTAGGCGCCGGCCGGACCAACGCCAAGCGTGAACAGGTTCCACCAGCTGTCGAAGCTCGGGTGCTCGAGGCTCGCCGGCAGGGCAGTTGCCTGGATGTCCCGCAGACCGGCTGCCTCGAACAGTTCGGCGAGATGCCCCTCCTGGGCGCCGGCCTGCCGGGATTCATCTTCCGCCCCGGGGTCGAGAGCGTGGACCGCGTCCCAGAACCGGCTCAGCGGCCCCTGGCCCGCGCCGTGGTCCCATACGCACGCGGCCACGACGCCATCCGGGCGGGTCACCCGGGCCATTTCGATCAGGCCAGCAACCGGATCCGACATGAAATGGACCACGAGCTGGGCGATCGCCGCGTCGAACGTCCGGTCCGGGAAGGGCAGCTTCTCGGCCGAGGCCTGGAGCACCTCGACGCCGGGATTGCGCGCCCGGGCTGCCAACACGAACGATTCTGACGGGTCCACTGCGGCCACGCCCGCTACGCCCAGCCGGGCAACGAGCTCGGCGGTCAGGGCTCCTGGACCGCAGCCCACGTCCAGGACGCGTTGACCGCCGCGCACGCCGGCAAGCTCCGCCAACGGCCCGGAAAGCTGGCGCGAATATCGGCCCATGAACTGGTCATACGCCTCCGCGCCGACATCGAAGAAGCTGGCCATGACTACTTCGCGATCTCCCAGATGTGCCCGGCGGGATCGGCGAAGCTCGCCGTTCGGATACCCCATGGTCGATCCATCGGACCGTTCAGGAGGGTCACCCCGCGGCGAGCCAGCTCGGCGCACATCGCGTCGACGTCGTCGACATCGATCGTGAACTGGATGCGCGATCCCGCTGCCGGGGACGCCACCGCGGCTGGCTCGATGAGCTCGCGAGCCGCCGAGGTCGTGAGCAGGTTGATGAGCGTGCCCCCGAAGCGGAAGACCGTCGAGTCGGCGTCCTCGAAGATCACCGGCAGGCTGAACACGTCGATGTAGAACTGCTTCGTTGTCGCCAGGTCCTCAACGAACACGGTGACTGCGCTGATGCCCCTGGGCCACGGTGGTTCAAATGATTCCGGCACGATCGTCCTCCTGAATTGATCCTGACATCATGAACGGTGGAGCGTCCCTCCACGAACCGGGCGGGCCGGAGTTCAACCTCACAGGACCGTACAAGACCCTTCCGTACCGAAGGTCCAGGGTGGTATGGTGCGTCTGCAGGCTGGCACCTTGAATCGAGGTGCACCGGGCGGCCGGCACAAGTCCACCTGTCATGCCGCCCTCGGAGACTCGCCCTGTGCCCCGTCGTGTCTTCGTCCTTGCCCTCGGCTTCGCGCTGGTCATATTCGGCGTGGTCTCGCCGCCCGTCGCCAAGGCCACGGTCCTGCGCACGTTTGCCGTGCGCTATACGTCCAACCAGCCCGGCGATGTCACGATCGCCTCGAACACGAGTGAGACCTGCCCGCCCGCCGCAGCGACCTGTGCCGCGGCCCTGAACGGGACGGCCGTCGGGGCCAACCTCAACGACAACAACTACGCGATGCAGTTCGTCGACGTCGACGGGGACGCCACGACGTTCAACTCGAGCACGGCCAACCTGGTCCTGCCTGTCGGCAGCAGCGTCCTGTTCGCCGGCCTGTACTGGGCCGGCACGACCGTCGGCGCCACGGCACCCCCGAACCTGGCCGGCATCGGCACGGTCAAGTTCAAGGTCCCCGGTGGCGCCTACCTCAACCTGACATCGACCCAGACGGACCAGGACCCGACGGGCCTCAAGGCCTACCAGGGCTTCGTCGACGTCACCAGCCAGGTCCAGGCCGCCGGTGCCGGCACCTACGAAACTGGCAACGTGCAGGCTGCCCAGGGCGCCAACATGGATGCCGGTTGGGCGCTCGTCGTGGCCTACGCCGATCCCTCCAAGCCGGCCCGCAACCTGACCGTGTTCGATGGCTTTGGGGTCGTCAACAGCGCGCTCGCCCCGGTCGACATCCCAGTCAATGGCTTCACGACCCCGCCCAGCGGGCCGGTCAATACCAAGCTTGGCGTGTTCGCCATGGATGGCGACCGGGGCTCGACCGGTGACTCGATGGCACTCAACGGCCAGGTCCTCTCGGATGGCCTGA
>JBBRIV010000315.1:0-3133 GCA_038220425.1 Candidatus Limnocylindrales bacterium | reverse complement strand
GACGATCTGCCTCGGCCCAGTGCGCAGTCGCTCGGGCGTCAAGTCGAGCCTGGGCCCAATGGCGGACCTCGTCGGGGGCTGCACTCACGAACCGAGGATAGCCGAGCCGCCGTCAGCGGGCCCGGCCTGGTTCCGTGAGAGTGCCGGCGCGGCGCGACACGCGGATCAGTTCTCGGTGGGCAGGTGGATGTAGGCCGACTGGATGGCGACCCGGCCGGGGCCCGTGAAGCGGTTGAACACGAGCTGGCCGGAGCCGCCCAGGAAGCCGGTCTTCAGGCCGTAGACCACCTGCTGCATGGCCACGCTGCTGTCGCGATAGACCCAGCCGCCCGATTCCACGTCGATCGCCTCGCCCGGCTCGAGCGTCTTCTCAAAGACATTGCCGTAGCCGTGCATCCAGACGATGCCCTCGCCGCCCTGGGCTTCGAACCGGTCGATGAAGAAGCCGGTCCCGCCAAAGAGCATGTTCGAGACGCCCTTGACCCGGTTGAAGGTGTAGTCGACGTTGCCCGTGGCGGCCAGGAACTGGTGCTCGCGGACCAGGATGTGCTGGCCGGCCGGCAGGTGGAGCGACAGGACGTGACCCGGGTCATCCCGTGAAAAGGCCGCCTCGCCGGGGCTCTGGAGCTCGGTCATGAACACCGGCATGCCCGCGATCAGGCGCTTGAAGGCACCCTTCATCTGGTGCATGCCAACCTGCATCCCGGGATCCTTCCAGAGGATCACGTGGTGCTCGAAGTAGATCGGCATCGAGCCATCCACCCGAATGTGGAGGACGGGCACGAGGTCGCCCTGGATCCGGTACATGACGCCTGGCCCATGGCCCTCATCAATCCGGGTCGGCAGCAGGACGGGCGGCGTGGGCATGCGCAATGCTCCCTGGTGGCCGGCGTCGTTCATCGCGCCGCGTACCCCGCCAACGGTAGCGCAGTCGCACCCGGGTCATTGGTGCCCCTGGAGGGAATCGAACCCCCGACGCAGGCCTTAGGACGGCCTCGCTCTATCCGCTGAGCTACAGGGGCGCACCGCGGGCATGGTACCGCGTCGCCCGGACGGTCCACGACCGCCGCGCCGATCGGGCCATTGACGAGAGGATCCCCCATCCGGCTCATACTTGACGGGTCGAACCGCCCGGGTCGGCTTTGAGCGAGGCACGAATGACCCCACGGCCCAACCCTGTTTCCTCGACCCAGCTACGGATCGGCGCCGTCGCCGGCGTGATCGTCCTGGTTGCCCTGGCGGGCTGGACGGTCAGCACCCTGACCGGCCCCAGTCCGTCGCCGTCGTCAGGCTTCGGATTGGTCAGCCAGCTGCCCGCCGGCAGCGGATCGCAGATTCCCGGCGACTCGAATCCCGGCGACTCGAATCCCGGCACGTCAGGACCGACTGGCTCGGGTTCGCCGGTTCCGAGTGGTCCGGCCGGCAGCTCGCCGACGGCCGGCGTCACGCCGACGCCGGGTGCCACGCCCGTCCCGACCAAGAAGCCGGGACCCACGCCGACACCGGTACCCACGCCCAAGCCGGTGACCGCGATCAAGCTCGGCGCAGCCGTCACCGGCTTCAGCAACGCCATCTTCGCGACGGGGGCCCATGACGGCACAAACCGGGTCTTCGTCGTCCAGCAGACCGGTCAGATCAAGCTCCTCCACAACGGTGGCGCGGCGACGACATTCCTCGACATCAGCGGCAAGGTTCAGTACGGCGGCGAGCAGGGCTTGCTCGGCCTGGCGTTCGACCCGCACTACTCGACCAATGGCCACTTCTACGTCTACTACACGGCGCCAGATCCGACCAGCAATGGCGGCGGCAAGATCGTGATTGAGCGCTACACCGCCAGCGTCGGCACCGCCAACGCGGCGTCGGGGACACTGATGATCACGCCGATCCAGCACCCCGATTTCAAGAACCACAACGGCGGGATGATCGCGTTCGGGCCGGATGGCCTGCTCTACTTCGGCACCGGTGATGGCGGCAGCGGCGGCAACCCAACCGGTTCGGCCCAGAATCTCGGCTCGCTCCTGGGCAAGATCCTCCGGGTCAACGTGAACGGCAACCAGCCTTTCCCCAGGCCGCCCACGACCTGGGCGTACGGGGTACGCAACCCGTGGCGCTGGTCGTTCGACTCGGCCACCGGCGACGTCTGGATCGGTGATGTCGGCCAGGACAAGTACGAGGAGATCGATCACGTCAGCCGGGCCGGGGTGGTCAGCAGCACCCGGATCAACTTCGGCTGGAACCACTGGGAGGGCCGGGCCTGCTACAACCCCTCGACCGGCTGCAGCGCGCAGGGCATCACCATGCCGGTTGCCGTCTACGACCACAGCCTGGGCTGCGCCGTCATTGGCGGTTACGTCTACCGCGGACCGGTGGCCGGCCTCCGGGGCAACTATTTCTTCAGCGACAACTGCAGTGGCCGGATCTGGCGACTCGAGGCCAAGGCAGGCAACCAGACGCCAGTCCAGGTCCTCGACACCGGACTTCACCCCAACGCGTTCGCGGTAGACGACGCCGGCAACATGTACGTCGTGACGAGCGGAGGGCTGTACAAGATCGGGCTGTAATCGGGCCTGGTCGGGGCCTCGACTACAATCGAGGGCCATGCGCGAGCTCTTCCTGTACGCCCGTCCCGGCTGCCATTTGTGCACCGAAGCGCGGGCGACCATCGAGGCCGTCCTGGCCGAGCGACACGCCAGCGGGCTTGAGCCGGCGACCCTGGTTGACCGCGACATCAGCACGAATCCGGCCTGGGAGCGGGCCTGGTTTGCCGAGATCCCGGTGGTCGAGCTGGGTAAGCGCCGGCTGACCCTGGCCACCAGCCCACTCCGTCTGCGCCGGTTCCTCGACGAAGCGCTGGGCGCCGTCGTGCCCGAATGAGCCCGGGATGAGCGGCGACCTGACCTTCCTGGTGGCCATCGCCGCCGGGCTCCTGAGCTTCCTGTCGCCGTGCGTGCTGCCCCTCGTGCCGGCCTATATCGGGCAGCTGACCCGGGTCGCCGTCCGCTCCGCGGCCGATCCGTCGGTGGGTCCCTCGCGCTGGGTCGCCCTGCGCCACGCGGTCGCCTACGTGGCCGGGTTCGGCCTCGTCTTCACGGTCCTGGGGATCCCGGCCACCTTCGCCGGCGGCGCACTCGGT
>JBBRIV010000314.1:0-3134 GCA_038220425.1 Candidatus Limnocylindrales bacterium | reverse complement strand
GAGGCGCGCGGAAACCGCGGCCAGCCGACCCGCCAACGCCTTGTCCGCCAGCAGGCGGTCGATCGCCCCGGTCAGCGCAACGTCGTCCACCTCGTATGCCGGCAGGCGCGCCCCGAAGCCCGTCTCGGCCAGCCGCTCGGCGTTGTCCACCTGGTCCCAGAAGAGCGGCAGGCAGACCATCGGCTTGCCGTGATGGAGCGCCTCGGTGACCGTGTTGTTGCCGCCGTGGGTGATCACCAGGTCGACCATCGGGATGATCGCCGGCTGGGGCAGGAAGGCCTCGCCGGCCATGTTGTCGGCCAACTTCAGCTGGTCGGCCAGGGGACCCTTGCTGACGATCACCCGATGGCGGGTCTGGCCCAGGACGTCCACGAGGTGCTGGAGCAAGGCGACGTCAGCCGAGCCCAGGCTGCCCAGGGACAGGTACAGCAAGGCTCCATCGCGGCCGCCGACGCCGGGCCCGAGCGAGTCGGGCAGTGACCAGGTCTCGGTCGTCGATCGCACACACGAGTCCAGCCGGTGCCAGGTGGGGCCAAGTGCCTGGGCACGCGAGTAATCGGCCTCAGCCGGAAAGAGGGTCAGGTTCAGGAACGGCGATTCGTGAATGAAGTCGGGCCCCAGCGGGCCGTTGCCCAGGCCCGGGGCGCCCTGTTCGCGCATGAACGCGTCGAAGCCCGACCAGAGCTCGTGGTGGGTCCGCCGAACCTCCTCGAGGAAGGCCGGCCAGGCGGCCCGATCAGTGGAGGAATAGCCGCTCGAGAACGGGGGGATCGCGCTGTCCCTGACCTCGGCCGGGTTGCAGCTGACGATCCGGGCCCAGGGCCTGCCGGCAGTGACCACCGCCGCGAATCCAACCACGTTGTCCTCGACGATGGCGTCGGGCCGGAGCTCGTCGAAAATCGCCTCGAGGCGCGGCTGGACAAAGCGTGAGCCCTCGACGAGAGCCGACCAGGTGGGCGCGATGAACTCGCCGAGCTGCTCGATGGTGGGCTTTCGGAAGACCGGCGCGGTATCCCGGATGAAGTCGATCCAGAACTGGCCGGGAATCTCGGGCACCTCGGGCGGTGGCCCGAGACGCATCAGGCGTTCCTCGAAGCCCTGCGCCTCGAGCCGGCCGGCAAATGATTCCTCGACGATGAACACCACCCGGTGCCCGCGCGCCTTGAGGACATTGCCGATTCCGACGCAGTTATTGGTCGGCCCGAAGGCACCTTCGGGAAAGAACACGATCGTGCGACCATCTGCCACCGTGGCCCTCCAGCCAGCTCCAGGAAGGCCATGATATCGAGCCACTCACAGGAGGAACCGTGGTCGCCACATCACCCGCCGGGCGGCGCCAGGTTGGCCCATGGGACGAAATTGGCGACCGCGTCTTCAGCCGTCGCTATCGTTTCCTGGACCAGCAGATCGGGGCAATCCTGACCGACGCCGGACCGGTCATCGTCGATACCCGAAGCACGGTCCTGCAGGCCCGCGAGATCATCGACGAGCTGCGGGTATTGACTTCCCTGCCGGTCGCGGCGGTGATCGATACCCACCACCATTTCGACCACACGTACGGCAATCACGAGTTCCGGCCGGCACCCATCTGGGGCCACGCTCGATGCGCAGCGCGGATCCGGCACATGCTGGAGAACGCCGAAGCGCACGCTCGGAACCAGGTGGAGATCGCCGCGGAATATCCCCGGATCGCAGCCGAGCTGGCCGGCGTCACCCTCGAGCCGCCGGACCGGACCGTCGGCGACGAGGGCGCCACGATCGAGATCGGCGGCCGCCGGATCGAGCTGCACTGGCTGGGCCGCGGCCATACCACCGACGACCTCGTCATCCGGGTGCCCGATGCCGGCGTGACCTTCGCCGGCGATCTGCTCGAGAACGGCGCGCCACCGTGGACGGGCGACGGCTACCCGCTCGACTGGCCGGCCACCGCCGGGGCGATCCTGGCCCTGGTCCAGGGCGATCACTCGCCGGCGATTGTGCCCGGCCATGGCGGAGTGGGCGATCGAGCCTTCGTGGAACGATCCCGGACGGAGCTCGAGGCGATCGCCACGCTTGCCCGGCAGGTCCATCGTGGCGAGATCGGCCTGGCCGATGCTGTGCTGGCAGGCCCATGGCCGGCCGCCGCCAGCGCCGAAACGATCGAACGTGGCCTGGCCCAGCTACGCGGCGAGCTGGACTGAACCAGACCCTCCCGGACCGGGCTCGTCCGGCTGGTGCATCTGGTCAACGGATTCTGGAAATTTGGTACGGGCGTCCTGGTAGTACTCAAGTACCCTCCTGAACGGGGGTCATTCTTTGGGCCCCGCTTCTCCGGCCGATCGACGATCCCGGCGGCAGAGTGTCCACTGCCACTGCCTCGGGAATCGCTTTCCCTCGAGGCATTTGCGTCATGCATTCACTTTCCTCAGCCCCGCTGTCGCGGGCAGGGCTGAACCGCCGGCGGTTCGCGGCCCTGTTCATCGCGTTCGTGCTCCTCGAGTCGGCCTTCGGCGCGAGCCGGCCAGTGGCGGTGGCCGCGGCAGACCCGTGTCTCTCGCCGGCCAACGCGATCGTGGCCGAGAACTGCCTGCCCGGGACCGCCCAGTCGGTTTGGGATGTGTCCGGCGCCGGAGATCCGAGCATCCAGGGGTTCGCGACCGACATCAGCGTCAACAAGGGCAGCACCGTCAGCTTCAAGATCGCGACGCCGGCAAGCGCCTATCACATCGACATCTACCGGCTGGGCTACTACGCCGGCACCGGCGCGCGGCTCGTCGACACCATTTCGCCGTCGCTCAGCCTCCCCCAGACCCAGCCGGTGTGTGGCTTCACGGCGGGCGGCGGGTTGAACCTGACGGACTGCGGCAACTGGGTCGTTTCTGCGTCCTGGCCTGTTCCCTCGAGCGCCGTGTCCGGGATCTACATCGCCCGTCCGTCGCGAGACGACGCCGGCCACGTGGGCGAGGCCAGCCAGATCGTCTTCATCGTTCGCGACGACGCCAGCCACTCGGACATCCTCCTCCAGACGTCGGATACCACCTGGCAGGCATACAACCAGTACGGCGGCTATAGCCTGTACGCCGGCCCGGGCGCCAACGACGGCGGCCATGCCCACAAGGTCAGCTACAACCGCCCGTTCAGCACCCGCGCGACGC
>JBBRIV010000313.1:0-3172 GCA_038220425.1 Candidatus Limnocylindrales bacterium | reverse complement strand
GGGGGGCGTCGGCCTGGCGCGGCGCACTGGCCCGCGGGGCATCGGCGGCCGGCTCGGCAGTCCGCGGCGCTTCGGTCTGCGGTCGGTCGGCCCGGTCATCGCGACGCGGGGCACGGTCGTCACGACGCGGGGCACGGTCGTCACGACGCGGGCCGCGGTCGCGGTCTCCGTCTCGGCGCGGCGGGCGGTCGTCGCGGGGCCGGTCGTCGCGGGCGGCTGGAGCAGCGGCCGGCGGGGCAGCAACAGGTGACGCGGCCGCGGACTCGCGCTTGGGAGCACCGCCACCGAGGGCCTGGCGTGGCGCGGCCACGATCCGGGCCGGTTCGGCACCCATCCCCAGGACGCCTCGGCTGCCGGGCGTGAGGATCTCGAAATCCAGGTCGTTGAGCTCGACCTTGAAGGCCTCGCGGGCCGCCTTCAATGCCTCTTCAACGGACTTGCCGGTGAATTCCTGGTATGCACTCATGGTCAGCGTCGTCTCCCTCGTCGGCCCTGACGGCCGCCGCGTTCACGTGGACGAATCGTTGTCGCGGCTTTTGCCGCGCGCTCGTCGGTTTGGGTAAGGACCGAGTTCACCGGTCGTTTGCTGGGATCCGCGACCGGGATGGCGACCGGAAAGCGCGGCTTGTGGGCCTGGGCGAATGCCGGATCCCAGCCGAGGAACGGGAACATCCCACCCCAGCCGATGATCAGGTACTGCTGTCCCAGCGAGAACAGGGTCGACACAATCCAGTAGATGAACAGCCCGGCCGGCAGGAACCCGCCGTAGAAGACCGAGATGAACGGCAGGAACAGCATCGACTGGCGCTGGATCTTGGTGTTCTGGTCGTCGGGCACGCCGGGATCGCGGCGGGGCAGGGTCATCCGGGACTGGATCAGCTGGAGGAGCGACGAGCCGACCGCCAGGGCGCTGATCCCCAGGCCGATGACCGGCAGGGAGAAGAGGACCCACGGCTGGCTCAGGTCGAGTCCGAAGACGACCGAGTTGATACATGGAATGACGTGGCCGGCGGCGTTGTACGCGGGAATGGCCGCACAGGTCAGGTGGATCAGCTGGATGCCGAAGACCTGGAGCATCCCGTTCGGGTCGAAGTTCTGGAGACCCGAGCTGAACACCGAGTACATCGGGATCAGGAGCATGAACTGCAGGATCAGGGGCAGGCAGCCCTGGGCCGGGTTGACCCCGCGCTCCTTGTAGAACGCCTGGGTGGCCTCCTGGACCTTGACCCGATCGCCCTTGAACCGCTTCTGGATCTCCTTGAGCTCGGGCCCCAGGAGCTGCATCCGCTTCTGGCTGACGATCTGCTTGCGGTAGAGCGGGATCAGCAGGATCCGCACGAGCAGGGTGACCACGACGATCGCCACAACCATGCTGCCGGTTGCCTGCTCCACGGCCACCAGGCTGATGAACAGGGCCTGGAAGATCGGGGTGAACAGGAAGGCGAACAGCTGGAGTGGATCGGCCGGGTTGGCCGGGTGGAGCGGGATGGCTGCCGGAGGCAGGGTGGGTACCGGCGTTGGCGTAGCCGTCTGGCCGGGCGCCAGGGTCGTGGCGGCGCCGCCCAGCGGCGAGCAGGCAGCCACGATCAGCAGCGCGAACACCACGAGCAGGGCGATCGTGATCCACGGCCGGAATGGCCGGAGCTGGATCCGCAGGGCCTTGATCATCCTGTCAGCGCACCGGGTCGTAGCCGCCGGGATGGCCGGGATGGCAGCGGGCGATTCGGCGGGCACCCAGCCAGCTCCCGCGGACGAGTCCGTAGCGCTCAATGGCCTGCTCTGTGTAATGCGAGCAGGTGGGTTCGTAGCGACAGCTGGCGGGCAGCCATGCGAAGACGACTCGGTAGACCTTGATCAGTCCGATTCCGATCCGTTTCACGCGGTGGTCGATCCTTCCAGGACCCCTCCCCGTCGGAGGAGCCGTGCAACCGCTTCGGTCATCTCCTCGTGTGTTGCAGTCACGAGTGCCGGGCGGGCGATGATCAATACGTCCCAACCGGGCTGGAACGAGGGCGCCAATGCCCTGAGAGCCTCACGGAGGCGGCGGCGAAGCCGGTTGCGGATGACCGCTCCACCGAGCTTTCGACTGGTTGCCAGTCCAAACCTGGTGGTGTCGGTGTCCGTCCGGAGGACTCGCACGACGAGGAGTGGGTGGGACCGAGCGGCCCCGCGTTCCTGGAGCGTCGCGAAGTCCCGTGGACTGGAGAGCATCACGAGACGCGGCGGTTGAGTGCCTCGCTCGATCAGGCCGTCAGCCGCTTCCGGCCGCGGGCGCGGCGGGCGGCCAGGATCCGTCGACCACCGGTCGAGCTCATCCGGGCACGAAAGCCGTGTTCCTTGGCGCGGTGGCGTTTCTTTGGCTGATAGGTCTGCTTCATCGGGACTGCGCGCGATCCTCTCCATCAGGCCGTCCGGCCCGCCCCCGGCGTCAGAATGATTCCGACCCCTGAGAGCACGAGAACGCGCCGTGCGCACGAAAGCGCCTGGCGCGTCGACGTCCGAGAGAGTATATGGACCGCCCGGATAGAGTGTCAATCGAGCCGTAGCCGAGCCGTGGCCTGACCCAGGCCCGGCCGCATCGTGAGGTTCTGGCGCTCGACGTAGCTGGTCGAAGGCGCCCGAACCGCCGGCATCGAACTGGCCTAGCGGCGCCGACCGGCGCCCGGAGCGAGTTCTCGCCATATACCGCCACCAGCCGCGGTATGGCCGCTCGACCATCAGGTTCCGGCCATCCGGGCAGCCCACAACCGACATTCGTGCGTGGGCGCGTCCCTGAACGGGCCGGCCAGGGCGTCCCGGCCGCCACCACCGACCATACGGCGGCTGGTGGCGGTATCTGTCACCGCCAAACCGCGGAGTGCCGCCGGGCGCCGCCGGCCCCCGCCCGCAGACTTGCGGCAGACCGACGCTCGTAGGAGCTAGCTGTGGCGCCAGGTCACCGAGAAGAGGTCGAGCGTGGATACTCCTGGGGAGTATTTTGAATCAGCTGCGCCGGCGCCTTGCTAGGCCGGCTGAGCCGGTGCTATCCTTCCCGAGCCCCCGACGCCGGGACGCTCGCGGGCACCTTCGGATCCCTCCGGAGGAGCAGGTGGAGCGGTCAATCCGGCCCCGCGTAGCGGCGTCCGTGGCCCCGTCATCTCGCTTCGCCGTTGCCTGTTCACCCCCAGCCGCC
>JBBRIV010000312.1:0-3205 GCA_038220425.1 Candidatus Limnocylindrales bacterium | reverse complement strand
TGGGGCGTGGGTGGATAGCGCGACCGGCCAGACACTGGCCGTCGAGAACCCGGCCAATGCCCAGGTGATCGGCCATGTCCAGGCGTCGGGTCCCGAGGACGTCGACCGCGCCGTGAAGGCTGCCGAGAAGGCCTTCCAGACCTGGCAGCACACCACGCCAGCCGAGCGCAGCCTGGCCCTGCTCAAGCTGGCGGATGCGATCGAGGTACGAGCCGACGAGCTTGGCCGGCTCGAGAGCCGCAACGCTGGCAAGCCGGTCGGGGCTGCGATCGACGAGATCCCGGTCATGGTCGACAACCTGCGCTTCTTCGCCGGTGCGGCCCGGGTCATGGAGGGCAAGGCGGCCAACGAGTACATGGCCGGCCACACTTCCATGATCCGGCGCGAGCCAGTTGGCGTGGTTGCCTCGATCGCGCCCTGGAACTACCCGTTGATGATGGCCGGCTGGAAGATCGGACCGGCCCTCGCCGCCGGCAATACCGTGATCCTCAAGCCATCCGCGCGAACTCCCCTCACTGCGGTGATCCTGGCCGAGATCGCGGCCGACATCCTGCCCCCGGGCGTCCTGAACGTGATCACCGGGACGGGTGCCGCGATCGGCGACGCGCTCGTCGCCCACCCGGGCGTGGGCATGATCTCGGTGACCGGCGATACCGATACCGGCAAGCACATTGCCCGGACTGCGGCCGATCGGGTCAAGCGCCTGCACCTGGAGCTCGGCGGCAAGGCCCCGGTGATCGTCTTTGACGACGCCGACCTGGACGCCGTGGCCGAGACGATCAAGTTGTTCGGCTACTGGAACTCCGGCCAGGACTGCACGGCGGCCTGCCGGGTTATCGTGGGGCCCAAGGTCTACGACAAGTTCGTGGCCAAGCTGGCCGACCAGGTCAATTCGATCAAGTGGGGCGATCCTGCCGAGGGCGACCATATCGAAATGGGCTCGCTCATTGCCGGCTCACAGGCCGACAAGGTCGAGGGCATGGTCGAGCGGGCCCGGGCCGGTGCCGAGGTGGTGGCCGGCGGCCATCGTCCGGCGCGGGTCGGCGCCTACTACGAGCCGACCGTGGTGGCCGGGCCGGACCAGCACAGCGAGATCGTCCAGGACGAGGTCTTCGGGCCGGTGGTCACGGTCCAGCGCTTCAGCGACGAGGACCAGGCCATCGCCTGGGCCAACGACGTCCGTTTCGGCCTGGCCGCCTCGGTCTGGTCGAGCGACGTGGGCAAGGCGCTCCGGGTGGCCAAGGCGATCCAGTTCGGCACCGTCTGGATCAACGACCACTTCATGCTGGTCTCGGAGATGCCCCACGGCGGTTTCAAGGAGTCCGGCTATGGCAAGGACCAGAGCATGTACGCGATCGAGGACTACACGGTCGTCAAGCACGTGATGATCAAGCTGTAGCTTCCGCAACTGATCCGGGCTCGCCGGGGTCGCTCGCCCTGCAACTCGACATCGAGGGGTTTCGGAGCGCCGTCCTGGGCTGGTACGACCAGCACGGCCGCACCTTCGCATTCCGGGGGACGCGCGACCCGTACCTGGTGCTCGTCTCCGAGACCCTCCTCCAGCAGACCCAGATCTCGCGCGGCGGCCCCGCCTGGGTCGCCTTCACGACCGAGTTCCCGACCGTCGAAACCCTGGCTGCCGCCACGCCGGCGGCGGTCCTCCGGGCGTGGCAGGGCCTGGGCTACAACCGGCGCGCGATCAACCTCCAGCGGACCGCCCGGATCGTGGTCCGCGAGATGAGTGGCCAGTTCCCCACTGACGTGGCCGGCCTGGAACGGCTGCCCGGGATTGGTCCGTATACCGCTCGAGCGGTGGCCTCGATTGCCTACCGGATCGCGACCGGGGCGGTGGATACCAACGTCCGGCGGGTCCTGGGTCGGGTGCTCGCCGGCGACCCTGCGGCCCTGACGCGCGGGGACCTCCAGGCGGCCGCCGACCAGGTCGTTGACCCGGTCCGGCCGGATGACTGGACCCACGCCCTGATGGATATCGGCTCCCGGCTGTGCAAGCCGGCCCGGCCGCTGTGCGCTGAGTGCCCGGTGGCCGCCATGTGTCGCTACGCCGGCAGCGACCGACCAGCCCCCAGCCTGGCCCGTTCGCGCCGAGGAAGCGGTGCCCGCCCGCCCGGATTCCAGGCCACCACCCGCTGGCTGCGTGGCCGGATCCTGGATCGACTGCGCGAGGCTCCGGACGAGACGTGGACGATGTTCGAGGAGCCGATCGGCGGACACGACCCAGCGGCGATCGCGACGGCCCTCGAAGCGATGCGCCGGGACGGCCTGCTCGAGCTGGATCAGCCGACCGAAGCGGGCCAACTGAGGGCACGTCTTCCGATCGCCTGAGCGGCTACGCTTGGCGGGTGTCCGCAACCCTGCCCGTGGCCCACCTGACGATCGATCCGCGCACCGGGATCACCCTGCCTGCCGAGGATCCGGAGCTGCTGACCCTGGGCCTGCGCGACCTGGTCAAGCGCTGGGCCGCCGCCAAGGACCTGCCCGCGATGGCCGCCGAGGCGATGACCGGTGCCGACAAGCGGGCCCAGGCGCTGGGCGTGCCCGGGGCGCGCCTGATGGAGCAGGCCGGGACCGCCGTCGCCGCAGCCGTCCGAGCCGTGGCCGCCGACCAGGGTCGCCTGGGGCAGGGTCCAATCCTGGTCCTGTGCGGGCCCGGCAACAATGGCGGCGACGGCTTCGTCGCGGCTCGCCGCCTGGCTCACCTGGGACTGGCGGTCGTCGTGGTCTTCGTCGCTGCCGAGGCCAAGCCGCGCACCCGGGATTCGCTGGTCAACTGGGATCGGCTGGCCAACGAGCCGACCGTGACCCGGATCCATGCGGCGTCGCCGCGCGACCTGGCCATCCTGGGCCAGGGGATCGAGAAGGCCAGCGTGATCGTCGATGCCCTTCTTGGTACGGGCGTTCGTGGCGCCCTGCGCGACCCGATCAGGAGCGCCGTCGGGACGATCCAACGGGCGGCCGAGGCGGGCGTCCCGGTGGTGGCCGTCGATACCCCTACGGCCGTCGACCTGACCAGCGGCGAGGCTTCCGAGCCGGCCGTGCGAGCCGATCTCACGATCACCTTCCATCGACCAAAGACCGGGCTGCTGACCCGTCGCGGGGCGGCCCTGGCCGGCACGGTCCGGGTCGCCCCGATCGGCATTCCCCTGGATGCGGATCGTGCCGGACCGTGCTGACAGCCGGACCTTCG
>JBBRIV010000311.1:0-3269 GCA_038220425.1 Candidatus Limnocylindrales bacterium | reverse complement strand
GTCGAAGAGGCCGTCCTTCTCCGGCTTGAGCGTGCGGTAGTTGATCGTTTCGGGCTTGGTCACCTCGCCCTTCGACCATTCACGGATCTGGTCCGGGCTCGCGAGCGAGATCCGGATCGCGCTGAAATTATTGACCTCGAGCATGGTTCTCCTCCGCGCCACCGCCTGGCTCGGCGACGCGATGCGGACCTAGGGCGGCGAGCGAGATCGGGCTGGCCTGGCGTCGATCCCGCGAGTAGGACGGTGAAATGAGCGTGGTGCTGTCTAGTCTTCGAAGCCGGCGAGGTTGATCCCGCCGAGGTCCGGCAGGGCGTAGGCCGCCGTGTCGTCTTCGCCGAGCTCGATCTCCTGGTCGTTGGGGTCCAGGATCTCGGCGTTCAGCCCAAGGCTGCGCAACTCCTTGATCAGGACCTTGAAGGACTCGGGCACCCGTGGTGGCTGGATCTCCTCCCCCTTGACAATCGCCTCGTAGGTCTGGACCCGGCCGAGGACATCGTCCGACTTGACCGTGAGCAGCTCCTGGAGGATGTTCGCGGCGCCATACGCCTCGAGTGCCCAGACCTCCATCTCGCCGAAGCGCTGGCCACCGAACTGGGCCTTGCCACCCAGCGGCTGCTGGGTGATCAGGCTGTACGGACCGGTCGACCGGGCGTGGATCTTGTCCTCGACAAGGTGGTGGAGCTTGAGCATGTAGATGTAGCCGACGGTGATCCGGCGGTCGAAGACGACCCCCGTGCGCCCGTCGCGCAGCTCGATCTTGCCATCGTCGGGCAGGCCGGCCGAGACGAGCTCGGCCTGGATCTGGCCTTCGGTGGCGCCGTCGAAGACCGCCGTTGCGGCCTTCTGGCCCTTGGCGTGGAGCGCCCAGCCAAGGTGCGTCTCGAGGATCTGGCCGATGTTCATCCGGCTCGGCACGCCGAGCGGGTTGAGGATGATGTCGACCGGCGTGCCGTCGGGCAGGTAAGGCATGTCTTCCTGGGGCAGGACCTTGGCGATCACACCCTTGTTGCCATGCCGACCGGCCATCTTGTCGCCGACGCTGATCTTGCGCTTCTGGGCAACCGACACCCGGACGAGCCGGTTGACGCCGGGCATGAGGGCCGAGTCGTCGTCGTCGCCGCGCTGGATCTCGCGGATCTCGATGACCTTGCCGCGCTCGCCATGGGGCAGGCGCAGCGAGCTGTCCTTCACTTCGCGGGCCTTCTCACCGAAGATCGCCCGGAGCAGGCGCTCCTCGGCGGTCAGCTCGGTCTCGCCCTTGGGCGTGATCTTGCCGACCAGGATGTCGCCCGGGGCAACTTCTGCCCCGACGTACACGATGCCCTGCTCGTCGAGGTCCTTGAGCGACTCCTCGCCGACGTTCGGGATGTCCCGGGTGATCTCCTCGGGGCCGAGCTTGGTATCGCGGGCCTCGATCTCGTGCTTCTCGATATGGATGCTGGTGAACAGGTCGTCCCGAACGAGGCGGTCGCTGATCACGATCGCGTCCTCGTAGTTGCCGCCCTCCCAGCTCATGAACGCGACGAGCACGTTCCGGCCGAGGGCCAGCTCGCCGAGGTCGGTTGAGCTGGAGTCAGCGATCGGGTCGCCGGCATCCACCCGGGCGCCGACATCGACGATCGGGCGCTGGTTGATGCAGGTGCCCTGGTTGCTCCGGACGAACTTGGACAGAACGTACTCGTCCAGCTCGCCTGCGTCGGTCTCGACCTGGATCCGCTCGGCCGTCACGCTGGTCACGACACCGTCGTGGCGGGCGATCAGGACCTGCCCGGAGTCCTGCGCGGCGCGGACCTCCATGCCGGTACCCACGATGGGTGCCTCGGGCTCGAGCAGGGGCACGGCCTGGCGCTGCATGTTCGAACCCATCAGGGCGCGGTTGGCATCGTCGTGCTCGAGGAACGGAATGAGCGCCGTGGCGACCGACACGACCTGCTTGGGCGAGACGTCCATGTATTCGATCTGGTTGGGCCGGGCCTCGGGGAACTGGTCGCGGTAGCGTGACGGGATCCGGTCGGCCAGGAAATGACCGGCGGCGTCGAGCGGCGCGTTGGCCTGGGCCACGACGTGCTGCTCTTCCTCGTCGGCGGCCAGGTACTCGATCTCGGCGGTCACGATGGGCCGGATCGGGAAGGCCTGCGACTTCTGCTTCTTGAGCTCGGCGGCGGCGGCGGCATCGAGCCGCTTGCCGGTCTTGACGATCACGCTGCCGTCCTTGGCCACGAGATCGATGCCGGCCTCGAACTCGGTCAGGCGCGGGTCGTCGAAGGCGACGGTCCGCTTGACCTTGCGGTAGGGCGTCTCGATGAAGCCGTAGCTGTTGATCCGGCCGTAGGTGGCCAGCGAGCCGATCAGGCCGATGTTCGGACCTTCAGGGGTCTCGATCGGGCAGATCCGGCCGTAGTGGCTGTGGTGGACGTCGCGGACGTCGAAGCCGGCCCGCTCACGGGACAGGCCGCCCGGGCCGAGGGCCGACAGGCGCCGCTTGCTGGTCAGCTCGGCCAGCGGGTTGGTCTGGTCCATGAACTGGGAGAGCTGGCTGCCGCCGAAGAACTCCTTCATGGCAGCCACGACCGGCCGGATGTTGATCAGGGCGTTGGGCGTGGCCTTGTCGATCTCCTGGATCGTCATCCACTCACGCACGACGCGCTCCATCCGGAGCAGGCCGATCCGGAACGCGTTCTGGATCAGCTCACCGTTGGCCCGGATCCGGCGGTTGCCCAGGTGGTCGATGTCGTCGGCACCCCAGCGCTGCTCGGAGGGAGCCTTGGCTGCCTCGATGTTGAGCTCGATCAGGTGGCCGACGATTGCCGCGATGTCCTCGCGGGTGATGGTCCGCTCCTCGCGCTGGAGCTCGATGCCCATCCGGCGGGTGACGGCGTCCAGCTTCTTGTTGAACTTGTAGCGGCCGACCCGGCCCAGGTCGTAGCGCCGGAAGTTGAAGAACAGGCTCTCGACCAGCTGGCGCGCGTTGTCGCCCGTGGGCGGATCGCCCGGCCGGAGCTTCTTGTAGACCTCGATCAGCGCCTCGTGCTGATTCTTGGTCAGATCCTTGTCCAGGGTGGAGCTGACATAGGGATGGTCGGGGTCCGTGTCCACGTTGGTGAACAGGCCGGCGATCTCCTCGTTCGTCTCGAAGCCGACCGCCCGGAGCAGGGTGGTTGCCGCGATCTTGCGCTTGCGATCCACCTTGACCGACAGGAGGTCCTTGTTGCTGGTCTCGAACTCGAGCCAGGCGCCCCGGTTCGGGATGACCTTGGCGCTGAACAGGG
>JBBRIV010000310.1:0-3278 GCA_038220425.1 Candidatus Limnocylindrales bacterium | reverse complement strand
CCCTCGAACCGATCGGCAGGGAACCGAAAGCCGGGACGGTGACCGTCGAGCTCGGGCCGCACCTGGCGGCCGTGCCCGATCGGGTGGCCGAACGCATCGCCGGGGCTCGCCAGGCCCTGGTCGTGAGCCACGAGAATCCCGACGCGGACACCCTGGGCGCCGCCCTTGGCGTGGCCCGGATCATCGAATTCCATGGGGGCCGGGCCACGACGGTATGCACCGATCCGGTCCCGGCGCTGTACAGCTTCCTGGCGGGAGTGGACGCAGAGCAGCTTGACCCCGATCCCACGGTTGCCTACGACCTGCTCGTGATCGTCGACTGCGGGACGGTCGAGCGGGTGGGTGCCGTGGCCAGGCGCCACCCGGACCTGTTCGAACGGCTGCCCCGGGTGATCATTGATCACCACCGCTCGAATCCAGGGTCGGACCGGCCCAGCGACGACTGGATCGACCCCGACAGCGCCGCGACCTGCGAGATGGTCACGCTCCTGGCCACCCGCCTGGGGGTGCCACTGACCGCGGGCGAGGGCGCCCTCGCAGCGGCCCTGATGGCCGGCATCGTGATGGACACGGCAACCTTCGCCCATCCAAATGCGACGCCCCGGACGCTCCTGGTGGCGGCCGCGCTGGTCGAGGCGGGTGCCCCGCTCTCGGAGATCTCGCGGCGGCTGTACCGCTCGAAGCCCGAGGCGCAGTTGCGCCTGTTCGGGCGGGTGCTCGACCGGCTCGAGTCGGCCGACGGCGGCCTGGTCGTGTGGTCCAGCCTGCTCGAGGCGGATCTCCTGGCGACCGGCACGAAGCCGGCCGATTCGGAAGGCATCATCGACCTGCTGTCACAAGCCGCGACGGCCGAGGTCTCGATCATGTTCAAGGAGGCAGCCGGCGAGACGCGGATCAGCGTCCGGACCAAGCCCGGCGGCGTCGACGCCACCGAGCTGACCGGCATCTTCGGGGGCGGCGGACACCTTCGGGCGGCCGGGGCGACCGTGGCCCTGCCTCTCGACGCGGCCCGCCCGGTCGTCCTGGCCGAGGCTCGCCGGCTGGCCGCCGCCGTCACCCGATGACCGCCGTCCAATGACTGCCGTCCAGCCCAGTGCCCGCCTCGATGGGATCCTGGTCGTCGACAAGCCGGCCGGACCCACCTCGCATGACATCGTAGGGCTCATCCGCCGGCTGAGCGGCATGAAGCGGGTCGGCCATGGCGGCACCCTCGACCCATTCGCCCGGGGGGTCCTGCCGATCTTCCTGGGCCGGGCCACCCGGGTCGTGGAATACCACCTGGGCGATCGCAAGCAATACCGGGCGACGGTCTGCTTCGGCGCATCGTCGACCACCGATGACCTCGAAGGCGAGTTGACCCCCGTGCCCCTGGCCTCGGCCATCGCCACGACTGGTTCCGTGTTGGACCGGGCCGCCGTGGAGGCCGGCCTGGCCGCGTTCCGGGGCCCGATCGTGCAGGTTCCGCCGGCCTATTCGGCGATCAAGGTCGCGGGTCGACGGGCCTATGCCCTGGCCCGGGCCGGCCAGCGGCCGGAGCTCGCCCCACGCTCCGTGACGATTGATCGGATCGAGCTGCTCGAATGGGACGCGACCGATCCGGAGCGGCCGATTGCGGTCGTCGACGTTGATTGCTCGGCGGGAACCTACATCCGGGCGATTGCCCGCGATCTCGGGGCGGCCCTGGGGACGGGTGCCTACCTCGGTGCCCTCAGCCGAACGGCGAGCGGGCCGTTCAACCTGGCCGAAGCCGTCTCGCTCGACGCGGTCCGAGCGGCAGCGGGGGAGGGGGCGGCGGCCGGTGCCCTGCGGGCGATGCTCAAGCCGATGGACGCGGGCCTGGACCTGCGCGGTCTGACCCTGACCACCGACGAGCTGGCCGCGGTGGTTCGCGGCCAATTCATCCGACCGTCCGAGGGGATCACGGGGCCGGCCGATGAATCGCCGGTCCGGCTCCTGTCGCCGACCGGCGAGCTGGTCGGGTTTGGTCGCTGGGATGGGACCCGGGTGATGCCCGACAAGGTCCTGGTCGATGCCTGATTTGGGCGCACCCAGGGTCGTCCTGGGGGCGGTTGCCGACGGCCCAGGCCTGGAGCACGAGCTCGGTCGGCTGTTCTTCGTGGTCGGCGCGTTCGATGGGCTGCATCGTGGCCACGCCTACCTGCTCGCCCGCCTGCGAACCGCGGCGGCGCGTCATGCCGCCCGCCCGGCGGTGATCACCTTCGACCACCATCCCGACAAGATCCTGGTCGGGGCCGCTCCGCCGGTCCTGTGCGACCCGGCTGAGCGGCTGGTTCGGTTCGGGCGGGCCGGCGTCGACGTGGTCGTGGTCCAGCACTTCGATGCTGCCCTGCGCCTGACCAGCTACACCGACTTCGTCGCGGCCGTGCGCCGGCGGTTCGACCTGGCCGGGTTCCTCATGACCCCGGATGCGGCCTTCGGCAACGAACGGCGCGGAACGGCCCAGGCGCTGACCGACCTTGGTCTCTCCTCGGGCTTCGCCGTCGAGGTGGTTGAGCCCCTGGACGTGGACGGCCGGCCCGTCAGCAGCACCGAGATCCGGGCAGACATCAGCGGGGGACGCCTGGAGCCTGCCCGCCGGCTGTTGGGCCGCTCGGTGGCCGTGGTCGGGCGTGTCGCAGGCGGCAATGGCGATGAGCCCCTGGCCGTCGCCTTCGACCTGCCGGTCGCGCTGCCTCCGGTGGGTCGCTACCGGGTGGATCTTGAGCACGCCTGGGCCCCCGATCTGGCTCGCCTCGAAAGCCCCGTGGCGGCTCTGGCCGAGATCAGCGAGGGCGCCAGACTGACCCTCGAGCGGGTGGGCCGAGCCAGCCTGCCCGCGGCCGAGCGCCTGCGCATCCGGTTCATCGGCCCCGTCGCCTGAGCAGGCCCGAGCACGGCAACCCGGCACGCACGCGGGCCTGTGGTACCATCCGGCGGTCAAACAGATGAAGAATCAACAAATTCGTGTTCGGAGGACCGAGTGCCGCTCGCGCGGGAGATGAAGCAACAGGTGATCGGGGAGTACGCCGTCGTCGACGGCGACACCGGCAGCCCGGAAGTCCAGGTCGCGCTCCTGACGGAGCGGATCAAGACCCTGACGGAGCACCTGCGTAGCTTTCCCAAGGACAACCATTCGCGTCGCGGCCTCCTCAAGCTCGTCGGTCAGCGCCGTCGCCTTCTTGCCTATCTGATCAAGAAGGACAACACGCGCTACCGGACCGTCATTGGACGGCTCGGACTCCGCCGCTAGGCGCTTCGCCGCTCCGGACCTCGGGTAA
>JBBRIV010000309.1:0-3286 GCA_038220425.1 Candidatus Limnocylindrales bacterium | reverse complement strand
TGAGGAGCGCGGCCAGATCACGGTCCGTAACAACGGTTCCGTGGTCGACCAGTTCAGCCTTGAAATTCTTGGCGATGCCGCTGCCTGGGCCAGCGTCGAACCGGCCAGCCTGTCGCTCTTCCCCGGCGCCGAGGGATCGGCCTCGTTCGTCATCCGGCCGCCCCGGCTCTGGTCGACCCGGCCCGGCCAGGTGGCATTCGGCCTGCGGGCTGCCTCCAAGGAGGACCCCGACGGGTCGTCGGTCGAGGAGGGCATGCTCGAGATCGGGACGTTCAACGAGACGTCCGCCGAGGTGAGCCCGCGGACTTCGCACGGGCGCTTCAGTGCCAGCCATGACATCGGCATCGACAACCGGGGCAACGTCCCGGTCGAGGCCGCCGTCACCGGCTCGGACGAGGATCGCCAGCTTCGGTTCGACACGAACGTCCCGACCACCGTTGTCGGGCCCGGTTCGGCGGGGATCACCCGACTGCGCGTCCGCCCCGCGAAACGATTCTGGCGGGGCCCTTCGAGGACCCGGCGCTTCCAGGTCGCCGTCGCGCCGGTCGGCGCTAAGCCGCTGACACTCGAAGGCGTGTTTCTCCAGGATTCGATCCTGCCTTCGTGGATCGTCCCGGCCCTCGGCGCGCTGCTGGCGCTGGCGATCCTGGCCCTGTTCTTCTGGTTCGCCTTCCTGCGCCCGACCGTCGAGAATGCGGCCAGCCAGAAGGCCGCCCAGGTCCTCAATTCGGCGGGCATCCCGGTACCAAGCGCGGGGGCAGGTTCGGGCGGTGGCCCGGCCACGCCGGCCCCGGGTTCCTCGGGTAGTCCGGGGGCGACAGGCCCCGGCCCAACCGACGGCCGCCTGACGCCGGCCACGCCGATCACTGTCGCCGCCGGCCAGACGCTCCACATCACCGACCTGATCTTCGGCAACCCGGAAGGCGCCAGCGGCTCGCTGAACCTGGTCCGGAACGGGACGATCCTGCTCGACCTGCGCCTGGACAACTTCCGCGACCTGGACTACCACTTCGTCACGCCGATCGAGGTTCACGCCGGGGAGACCCTCCAGCTCAACGCCAGCTGCGCTCCGGGTTGCTCACCGTCGGTCTTCTACACCGGGTTCGTGTCCGTTCCCTGATGAGCCTGCCCAGGGCGCTGACGGCGGCGCTGGCGCTCACCCTCGCCGCGCTGCTCGCGGTCAGTGGGCTGGTGATCGCCCAACCGCTGCCCGGTGTCCGGCCGGGGCCGGTCAAGCCGCTGGCCGGCGGCGATGTGCGGGCCAGCGGGGCAGTCGCCCGGCCGGGGGTGGCGCCGCCGAGCCCGGGCCAGTTCGCCCTGCCGGTGCCCGATCCGGCCGGTCCCGACACGCCCGGTATCACCACCATTGTGTCGGCCTGGAGCCCGGCGGCCACGACCACGATCCGGGGCGGCGACATCGCATCGAACTTTGTGTATGTCGCCGATCCGACGGGCTTCGCCGCCGGTGACACGGTGGTCTTCGGGGTGACCATCGCGGCCGACACGATTGCCTCGATCGATGGCAACGACATCCAACTGGTCAATTTGCTGAGCGCGACCGTGCCGACCGGATCGAGCATGGTCCGGTCGGTTGCCTCGCCCTCAAGCCAACCGGCCATCTCGGCCAGCGGCCGCTACGTTGCCTATGCCTCAACGGCCACGACGATCGTGCCCGGGGTTGGCGATGGGTTCTCGCATATCTACGAGTTCGATCGGACCACGGGCATCAGCCGGCTCATCTCGGCAGCCACGATCGTCACGTCGGGCGGGCCCCTGCAGGTGCCCTTCGGCAGCCAGGCGATTGAGCCGTCGGTCAACGCCGATGGCAGCGTGATCGCCTACGCCCTGGCGGTCCCTTCACAGTTCTCCGCCGCGGTCGTGCCCGGCGCCTTGATCGTCGTCGTCCACGACAGCACGGCCGGCAGCGACGTCGAGCTCGCCATGGGCTCGCACCCCTCGATTTCAGGCACTGGCGTTCTCGTCGCGATCGAGACGACCGCCGCTCTCGATCCCGTCCACGACACAAACAAGGTGGCGGACGTCTACGTTGTCAATCGGACCACCGGGGCCGCCACCCTGGCCTCACCAGCCGCCGATGGTCGCGCCCCGGCGGCGGCCAGCAGCGGGCCATCCCTCGCCGCTGACGGCCGCTCGGTCGCCTTTACCTCGGCAGGGCGCCTCCTCGCCATTGACCACGATCCGGCCGCCGATATCTATGTTCGCGACCTTGTGGGCGCGAAGACCACCCTTGTCTCCGTGCACAGCGGACCGGACACGGGAGCCTCGGGCGGCGCCTCGATTTCGGGCGACGGGCGCTACATTGGGTTCAACTCACGCGCCCTGCGCGTGGCCAGTGGTCCAGCGGCTGGCGGGGGCGCGTTTGGGGATGTGTACCTGCGAGACCTGAGCGCAAAGACGACCGTTCGCCTGTCGCACAGTACGAGCGGCGGGGCGGCCGACGGATCGAGCTCCGCCGTTGGGATTGCCGCGGACGGCCGGACGATTGCCTTCGCATCGACGGCCGATGACCTCGTACCGGCCGATACCAACGTGGGATCCGATGTCTTCCTGGCGGATCGGCTGACGGGCCGGATCACCCGGGCGTCGATCGATTCGAGCGGTCACGAAGCGGCCCCTGCCAGCGCGGCCCCGGTCCTGTCCCAGGACGGCGCGATCCTTGCCTTCCAGTCGACCGCTCCGAACCTTGCCCCGGGCGCCCACGGCTCCACTGATGTGTTCGTCCGGATGCGCATCCCAGGCGCGTCGGTCACGCCCGCGGCGCTCTCATTCCCGCCCCAGACGGTTGGAACGACCAGTCCGCCCGAGCTCGTGACCGTGCACAGCACCGGCGCAGGACCGCTGACCGTGGCGACGATTGCCCTGACCGGAGTCAATGCTGGCGCCTACCTGATCGCCAGCGACGGCTGCACCGGGGCGATCATGGAGCACGGTGGCACGTGCGCGATCGCGATCGAATTCCGGCCGGCAACGGCCGGGGCAAGCCTGGCCAGCCTGGTCATCACCGACAACGACCCGATCGGCAGTCAGACCGTCTCTCTCGAAGGCGGAACGCTCAAGCCCACGATCGTCCTTGACCCACCAATCGGGCCGCCCGGCTTTGTCACCACCGCGATCGGCACGAACTTCCCTGCCGGCGCCACCGTGGCCCTCACCTGGAGTGTCGGCCTGACGGCATCGATGCCGCCGGTGGTAGCCGACTCCGCAGGCAATTTCGACGTCACGGTGCTGATCCTCCCGCGCGATCGACTTGGTCCGCGGACCCTCG
>JBBRIV010000308.1:0-3293 GCA_038220425.1 Candidatus Limnocylindrales bacterium | reverse complement strand
CTGGTCTTTGATCCGGTGGAGGTCAACGTCCACCGCCGGGCGGAGTTCACGGCCCGCCTGGCAGTCGTCGGGGGACGCTTGCGCACGGCCGGCGCGGACGAACCCTTCAACGGGGTGGTCCTGGCCAACGAGTTCCTGGATGCGCTGCCCGTTCACCGGGTCGAACAGCGAGGCGGCCGGCTCCACGAGCGATTCGTGGACTGGGACGACGGTGCCGGAACCCTCATCGAGCGAGCGGCTGAGCCATCGACCGCCGGTCTCGCCGAGCGCCTGGACCTCGACGGAGTGACCCTGGCCGAGGGCCAGGTGGGCGAGATCTGCCTTGGCCTGGACCCGTGGCTGACCCAGGTCGATGCCCGCCTCGAGCGGGGGCTGATCCTGATCCTGGACTACGGTCACCGGGCGGCCGACCTGTACGACCCGGCCCGGGTCGGCGGCAGCCTCAGGGCGTATGCCGGGCAACGGGCCCACGCCGACCCGTTCATCGCACTCGGCCGGCAGGACCTGACCGCCCACGTGGACTTCAGTGCTGTCGAATTACTCGCCGCCAGGCACGGGTTCGCGTTGCTCAGAGACCAGAGCCAGGCCGAATTCCTGGTCGATTTCGGGCTCGAGGAGCTCCTCGACCGGGTGCGCTCCAGTCCGGCCACGACGATGGAGGAGTGGCTGGCCGTCCGTTCGGCCGTGGCCCGCTTGCTCGATCCCGGAGCCCTTGGCGGGTTTCGGGCGGTCGAGCTTGGCCGGGGCCTCGGGCCCCAAGCCGCCGATTAGGGCATTCGCCCTATTGCTCCTGTATTGATCCCACGATCAGTCTGTCATTTGGCGCTGGGCACGGCGCCTTCGACGAGGGATCGGCCGCGAACTGCACGCGCGCTCGACGCGGCTGATCCCTCGATCTCCATCCCGGACAGCTGGGATGTGACCTCCTCCAAATCGTCGATCCGCGCCGCGGCACGCTCCCGACTGGCGCCAGGCCACCGGCCCGGCGCTCCGCGGTAGAATGCCGATGCGGGACGGTGCTCCCCGTGCGTGCTTTGCTGCCCCCCGACCTGCCACAGCGAGGAACAGTTGACCGGGATCTGGTACATCGTCGGGTTCGGCGTCGCCGGTGTCTCGTTCGTGTTCCTCACGATCGGCATGGCCTGGCTGATCTCTCACCGCAACCGGGGCGATGTCCACAAGGGCCTGCCCTACGAGTCGGGGATCGACACGTTCGGCGATACCCACGGCCGGTTCGGCCTGTCGTTCTACATCTACGCCCTGCTCTTCGTCGCGTTCGACATCGAGGTGATCTTCATCTACCTCTGGGCGATCGTCTTCCGAAGCCTCCTCCTGGGCGGTTTCGTGAGCATGCTCCTGTTCGTTGGAATCCTGCTCCTCGGCCTGGCCTACGCCTGGCGCAAGGGTGTCCTGACATGGCGCTGAAGCCCGGGCCGGACGGCCCCGCCAACCTGCCCGCGGTCATCACCGAGCGGCGCGACCTGATCGATCCGATCGTCGTGCCCAACACGCTCTGGCAGTCGAGCAACCCGATTGCCTACAACGGAGGGCTCGAATCGGACATCACCCACCTGCGCGAGTTCGAGGCATCGGGTGAGGGCCGCCGGGACAATGCCCGCTGGGCCGGGCCGCTCGAGATCATCCCGACCAAGGCCGACATTGTCCTGGACCTGATCCGGGCCAACAGCCTGTGGCCGCTCCTGTCCGGGCTGGCCTGCTGTGCAATCGAGATGATGTCGGCGGCGACGAGCAAGAACGACATGGACCGCTGGGGCTACTTCCCGTTCCGCGCCTCGCCCCGCCAGGCCGACGTGCTGATCGTGGCCGGCACCTGCACGACCAAGATGGCCGGGCCGCTGGTCCGCCTGTGGGAGCAGATGCCCGAGCCCAAATGGTGCGTGGCGATGGGCGACTGCACCTGCTCCGGGGGCCGTTACAAGCGCAGCTACAGCACCATCCAGGGGATCGACCGGATCATGCCGGTGGACGTCTACGTGCCCGGTTGCCCGCCCCGCCCCGAAGGCCTGATCTACGGGATGATGAAGCTCCAGCAGCTGATCAAGGACCGCCGCGGCCACTGGCCCGAGCGGCCGATCGGGCCGACCGTGCCCCAGGACCTGTAGTGGATCGCGCACTGCGCCTGCGCCTCGAAGCGCGCTTCGGGGAACGCCTGACCGGCCCGATTCGGCAGCGCCACGACGAGACCGAGATCCGGATCGCGCCGGGCGACGTGCCCGAGGTCCTGCTTGCCCTGCACGACGAATCGAGCCTGCGCTTCCGGATGCTGTCGGACCTGGCCGGGGTCGACACGGGCACGGTCATGCAGGTGGTCTATCACCTGTGGAGCGACACCACCGGCGACTGGCTCCGGGTGATTGCCGACGGACTGTCCCGGGACGACCCGCGCGTGCCCTCGGTCACCTTCCTGTGGAAGGGCGCCGAGTGGATGGAGCGCGAGGCGTACGACATGTTCGGGATCACCTTCGAGGGCAACCGCGACCTGCGTCGGATCTACATGCCGCCCGACTACACCAGCTTCCCGCTGCGCAAGGACTTCTTCCTGCCCGACGACGCGTCGCGCTCGCCGGCCGGTGGTGTCCGGCACATGGAGCAGACCCACGGTCCCACCAACGCCGAGTCCGGAGCCCGGATCCGGCAGGCGCCGGTGAGCTGAGATGACCAGCCGGGCGCCCTATGACATCCCCGCCCACGCCTCCTCGGACGACCCGCGGGTCACCCTCGACGAGGAGCTCGGCGTGTTCGAGCCGATCCCGCCGTACCCGCCGCGGACCGAGCGCGAGGCCGAGTTCTACACCCACCGCGACGGCGAGATGTTCCTGAACATGGGCCCCCAGCACCCGTCCACCCACGGCGTGCTCCGGGTGGTCCTCAAGATCGACGGCGAGAAGGTGGTCGACCTCGATCCGGTTCTCGGCTACCTCCATCGGGGCGTCGAGAAGCTGTGTGAGAACGCCGACTACCACCAGGCCATCTGCTACACCGACCCGCTCGAGTACATCAGCTCGCTGTTCTGCGAGTGGTCGCCGGTGATGGCCTTCGAGAAGCTCCTCGACGTGCAGGTCCCGCGCCGGGCCGAGTACATCCGGGTGCTGGCCGGCGAGCTCAACCGGATCGCCAGCCACGCCCTGTTCATGGGCTGGTTCGCCCTGGACCTGGGCGGCCTGACCCCCATCCTGTGGAGCTTCATCGAGCGCGATGAGATCGTCGAGATGCTGGCCGCCCTGACCGGTCAGCGGATGCTCTTCAACTACTTCCGGATCGGCGGCGTGACC
>JBBRIV010000307.1:0-3297 GCA_038220425.1 Candidatus Limnocylindrales bacterium | reverse complement strand
CACGCCTGCGCGTGTCCCATCCGCCCCACCCCTCGATCCACCCCAGTACCTGGGTCCTGGCCCCTTCGTTGCCACGCGGCACCGGAATTGCGGCCGGGCAGGCGGAGCGGTGGTCTCCGGTGGAGTCCAACTTGGCCGAAGGTCCTAGACGAGTACCACCGAGTACCCCATCGTTGTCGGTGTCGCCTGGGCAACGACATCCGGCCGAATGGCCGCCAGGGGGGCCCGGTTTCATCCATTCATCGCACTCGGGGATCAATCCAATGCAAACTCTCGCTCCTCGGCGCACGCATCGCGCCACCGCCACCCGCGGACTGGGTTGGCTCGCCGCTTCAGGAACGCTGGCACTGGCCCTCATCGGCCCGGGTGTTGGTCACGTCCTCGCCACCGGCGGCATCGTCGTCGACGGCAACCGTTCCGAATGGAACAAGGCCGCGACCTGGGTCGCCGACCTCCAGAAGGACGGCGAGGGACCGGTCGAAGCGTCGCTCTACCTCCAGCTTGACTGCGACAGCGGCACCCTCTTCGCCATGGTCGAGACCCCCAGCGGCGTCACGATCCAGGACGGCGCCCTGCAGCAGGTCGACTCCAGCCTCACGGCCAGCCACTTCGCGCTGAGCGCGGACGGCCACGGCTGGGAAGCCTCCTACCCGTTCAGCTCGAACAGCGGTGTCTTCTCGTGGAGCTCCACCGTCACCGTCTTCGATACGCACTTCCCGTATGAAGGCGCTCCCGGCACGGCCCAGGCCGCCAAGGGCAGCTTCCGCTTCCCGGTCCAGTGCGCCGTCGAGACGACCGACCCCACGCCCACGGCTACCTCGACCGGCCAGGTCGGCGCAGCCACCGGCAAGCCCCGGATCACGCCTCCGGCCACCTCGACCGGCGCGGTCGACTCGGGCTCGACGGACGACAGCGCCAGCCGGCTAATGCTGGTTGGGTTCGGCGTCATGATCGCCGGCATCCTGCTCCTCGTCCCAGGTGACGTGCGCCGAAACGCCCGCCGCCGCTAGGCACACCCCGAAGGCGAATCACGGGACCCGGGAGCACCGAGCTTCCGGGTCTCTTGCTGTCTACAGCTCGAACTGATCGCCCGGGTCGACCAGCTGGCTGGGGATTCCTCCGCTCAGCCGGACGACCGCAGCGACCGTCGCCGCTCGATCCGGGCCCGACAGCAAGTGGGTCAACAGGATCCGGCTGACGCCCGTCTCGCCGGCCAGCCGGCCAACGTCCGTCGCGTCGAAGTGCTCGGCGCCGGGCGGGACAGGTCCGAGACCAAACGACACCTCGGACAGGAGCACGTCGCCCGGTTGGATCAGCGGCCGCAGGTCGTTGACCCGTCCGCAGTCCCCCGAGTAGACCAGGCCAGGCCCGGTTGGGTCCGCACCGGCCGACGGGATGGGACTCACCCGGAAGGCGTACGAATCATCTGTGTGCCTGACCTTGCGGGCTTCAAGCCGAAGGCTGCCAATGTCCACCGTCAGGCCGTCGGCAAGTGGGCTGACGTCGAGCGACTCGGCCGTGAAGCCGGGCTGGGCGAGCAGGGCATCGAGGCGCCCCGGCAGAGCCGCCGGGGCAAGGACGGCGACCCGTCTCGGTGGCTCGAACTCGTAGCGCAGGTAGTGGCGCAGCGGGACCAGGTCGATGAAGTGATCGGGATGGAGGTGGCTGATCGCCACGGCCGCCAGCGACGACGGCGTGATCGTGCCGGCCAGGTTCGAATAGGTGCCGTGGCCCAGGTCCAGGAGCAGGGCGGTGCTGTCCGTGCTGACCAGGTAGCTGGAACCCAGCGCGCCGGGGCGATTGGTGTAGGCCGGTCCGGCGCCGATGACCTGCAGCTTCATGCCCGGAATCGCTCGGGGATGGCCACGCTGATCGGGCCGCCCGCGCCGCGTCGGAAGGCCAGCTCGCGGAACCCGGCCTGGGCCGCGATCCGATAGGCCGAGTCCAGTCCGTGGCCGAACCAGCTTGGCCGGTGGGCGTCTGAGCCGGCCGTGAGCCGTTGCCCGCCCAGCTCCCGGAAGCGCGCCACGATCGCCGCCGATGGATACGTCTCGCCGGCCGACTGGCGCAGCCCACTGGTATTGACCTCCAGCCCGGTCCCGCTTTCGACCAGCGCCTTGAGGACCGGTTCGTACAGGTCCGGGCGCTCGGCGAGCTGGGCCGGCGTGACGTGGGGCAGGAGGTAGCGCTTGATCGAATCTAGGTGGCCGATCGTGTCGAAGAGGCCGCTGCGCGCCGCGGCGATCGCCTCGTCGAACGACGGGGCAACCACCTCCTCAAGGCTCCGGCCGGCGACCCACGCGGCAACCCGCGGTGGCCGATACGGTGAGCCAGACCCGAAATGAATCGAACCGATCGTGAAGTCGTAGGCGTGGGCCCGCAGGTGCTCCCGGATCTGGTCTTCGTAGCGGGACTCGTAGGTGACCTCCAGGCCGAACCGGATCGCCACACCGTGCTCTGCCCAGCGTTCGGCCGCCGCCCGGATGATCCGCTCGCGGGTCCCTGGATCGGTCGTGAAGTTGGCCAGGTGCGGATCGAAGTCGATGTGGTCGGTGATGGCCAGCTCGGCGATCCCATGGTCGGCTGCCAGTGCGCCGTAGACGTCGATGGGGACCTGGCTGTCGGACGACTGATCGGTGTGCAGATGCGAATCAAGGGGCAGGTCGCGTGCCCGTGGGTCGGCCACCCGGATCTCGCTGATCACCCGGCGATCAGGCCCAGCTCGTGGCCGATCCGGTCGAATGCGTTCAGGGCCTGGTCGAGGTGGGCAGCCGTATGGGCCGCGGTCACGATCGTCCGAATCCGGGCCTTGTCCAGGGCGACGGTGGGGAACACGATCGGCTGGGCGAACACGCCCTCGTCAAAGAGGCGATCGGAGAACCGGCCGGCCATCGCCGAGCTGCCCATCATCACCGGGGTGATCGGCGTCTCGGACACGCCCGTGTCAAAGCCCAGCCGGCCCAGCTCGGCCTTGAACCGGCGGGTGTTCGCCCAGAGCTGCTCGTGCAGAGCCGGTTCCTCTTCCAGCACGCGCAGCGCCTCGAGGCAGGCGGCGGCCACCGCCGGCGGCGCAGACGTGGAGAACAGGATCGGCCGGGCGCGCTGGATGAGCAGATCGCGCAGGTCCTGGGATCCGGCCACGTAACCGCCCAGTGAGCCGATCGCCTTGCTCAGGGTGCCCACCTGGATCGCCACCCGGCCGTGCAGCCCAAAGTGGTCCACGCTGCCCCGGCCGGCCTTGCCCAGGACGCCCGAGGCGTGGGCATCGTCGACCATGACTGCCGCCCCGAACTCCTC
>JBBRIV010000306.1:0-3297 GCA_038220425.1 Candidatus Limnocylindrales bacterium | reverse complement strand
CGACCTGGTCGATTTCCGGCACCTGCTGCAGGAAGACGGCGATTCTCGGATACACCTCGTCGTGTTGCTGCGTTTGCTGCAGATTTCCGACGTGCTTGTCCGCCACATGGTCGCATTCATTCATCTGATGCAGGTTCGGACGCGCCTCGGACGCGCCTCGGCTCGACCTGCTCCGCGCCCGGGCGGCCGCAGCACTGGCGCCTAGCTGGCGACCGGCTTGAAGATCATCAGGAAGACCAGGATCGCGAAGCTGACCAGCTCGAGCCGGGACACGATGAAGACCCGGGCGAGGGCCGCCCGGCCGGCGATGGAGGTTGGTCCCTCGGCCGTGAAGAGCTTGCCGATCTTGGCGCTCTGCGGACCCAGGTAAAGGGCCCCGGTGACCGCCGAGACGAGCCACAGGACGATGGCGATCGAGATCCACAGCTGCGAGAACGCCCAGCGCTGGAGGGTCAGGATCACGCCGGCGACGAATAGCACGATCGAGGCCGGCAGGAAGACCTTCATCCCGAGCTCGCCGAGCGCGGCGCCCAGCCTGGGCAGTTCAGCCGGGTCCGTAGAGCGCTGAGCCCGGATCGCGAGGAGCTGGGCGAAGAATGCGCCACCGACCCAGATGATCGCCGAGATCACATGAACGTATTTGATCGCGTTGTAGCCGAGATCGCCCACCGAGCCTCCTTCACAACCGCTGAAACCAACGGGGAGGAGGATAGCAACCTGTCGACGCCCGTTGAGGCGTAGCGGCAGGGCGACGGGCTAGAGCTTGGCCCTCAGGATGACGCCGACCATCCGCGCGTAATGCGAGAAGTACGTGTCGACGTGGATGATCTTGCCGGTGCTGTCGCGGACGGTCCGGGTGACCCAGGTGTCCTGGCCGTCGGCCTGGTATTCGACCTGTTGCTGGTGGCTGCCCTTGGGCAGGGTGTATTCGACCGTGGTGAAGCCCTTGATGAAGTTCTTCACGATCGGCGCCGACAGGGTCACCGTCCGGCCGGTCGGCACGCTGTACAGGGTGAACCGGACGATGCCCGGCTTGGCGTAGGTCCGGATCAGGATCGGGTAGGGCGTGTCGTTGGTGAACGTCATGTTCTGGACGCTGCCACCGTCCTGGAAGACGGTCGCGTCGAGGCCCTTGGGATAGCGGCTGATGTAGTAGTAGTGGTTCTTCCGGGCACCCATCTCCAGTCCGGCCCGCAGAGCGGCGTTGAACAGGGTGGTGGAGGTTGAGCAGATCCCGCCACCGATCGTCTTGCCCTCGACCGAATGGCCGTTGATGATCGCGCCGCCCAGCTTGTAACCCTTGGCCAGGGTGACGTCGCCGACGGTCTTCCAGAAGTTGAACTCGGCGCGCGGGGCGACGATCGTGCCGTCGATGGCCATCGCCGGGATCGTGATGTTGGCGCTGTTGCCGTTATGGGCACCCGGCGCGTAGTAGGTGGTCCAGGTGGAGATGGCCCGCATCTGGGGCGCCGCGCTGGTGGCGGCGGCGGTCGACAGGTTGGGCGAGGTGGTGGTGATGGCCGGGCTCAGCGGGCCGCTGCCGGCGAAGCCCGAGGCGCGCTGGTAGAGCAGGCTCTCGATGACGCTGACCGAGCCGGACACGTCCAGCGCACGGCCGTCCTTGCCGGCCACGACACCCACGACCTTGTTGTTCTTGCTGATCAGGAAGGACGCATCCACGGCCTTCCGGTTGATCTTCCGGGCGAGCCCGTTGAGGGCGGCGCTGACCTTGGCCGGATCGGCCTGGATCCCGTACGAGCCGTCGGGCTGCGGGCCGACCGTCAACCACGTCGCGACGGTGCTGGCCGGGATGGTCCAGCTGTCGGTCTCATGGGTCAGGGTGATCGGGGCCACCTCGGCATTGGCCGCATCGGCCACCTGGCTGGCCTGCTGGTAGCTCACGACCGGCGCGACCGGGGTCAGGTCGGCGGCGAGGTCGATCGTCTGCTGGGCGGCGGCGTCAGGCGCGGCCAGGGCAAGCATGATCTGGTGTTCCAGGGCGTCCGTCGACAACGTCCGGCCTTCGCTGGAGGTGGTCGCCACGTAACCCACGGCGGTGGTCCGGATGGTGGCTTCGACGGGCTTGGTGGCGACCGCGGTCGCCAGGCTGGCCAGGCCGGCCTTGAGGGCCGCCTGGTCGAAGGTCACCACCGGGGCGATCGATGTGGGATGAAGAGCCGTCCGGATCTCGTCGGCCACCCGGGCCAGGGGACTGCCGGTCCGGCCGACGGCCAGCGCGGCATCGGCCATGGCGCTGGCATCGACCCGCCGGCCCAGTGCCGCGAAGGTCAGCGAGGTGGATCCGTCGGGCAGGGTCAGGGTCAGCTGGCCCTGGCCGAGCGAGGCGTACGCCGTGTTCAGCTGGGCGATGGCCTGGTCCCTGGTCAGACCCGACAGGTCGACCGGTCCGGCGTGCACGCCCGACCCGATCTTGCCGAGGTGCGCCTGTTCGTAGGCAACGACGCTGCCGAGGGCCAGGCCGATCGCCAGGCCCAGGCCAATGAGGAACGCGATGATGACTCGGGGCCAGCGCCGGGGGCGGGCCAACTCGAGCGTCGCGGGCAGTTCAGTTTCGGTCGTCGTGGTCATTTGCGTGGGTCATCCTACCAGCCGGTGCAATCCCCGCCCTCTACGCAGAGGTCCTGTATGTCGGGGTACGTATCGACGAGCGAAGTGGTTCGCTCGTGACGGTCAGGCGCGCGGAAGGACGATGACTCTCCGGTTCGGCTCTTCGCCGATCGACTGGGTGGCGACGTCGGCGTTGTCGCGCAGGGCAATGTGGATCCAGCGCCGCTCGAGGGCCGACATCGGCTCGAGCTGGAGCATCTTGCCGGTCTCGCCGACACGCTCGGCGGCACGCCGGGCAATCTCGACCAGCTGGCGCTCACGCCGGCCGCGATAGTCCTCGACGTCGACGAGGACGCGGGTCCAGTCGCCCATCCGGCGCGACAGCATCAGGTTGACGAGGTGCTGGAGGGCCGACAGGCGCTCGCCCTTGCGACCGATCAGGGCGCCCAGGGCTTCTTTCTCATCGCCTTCACCGATCACGTTGAGCCGGCTGGTCTCGCCGGCCCGGATCTCGACGGCGACCTCGAACTCCATCAGGCGCATCAGGTTCTCGAGGATGTCCTTGCCCGCCGCGAGGGCCTCGGGCGATGCGTCGGCGGCCTCGAGATCGGCGCGCTCGGCGGCCACGGAGCCACGGGCTGCGGCGACCTCGGCGGCCTCGCGCTCGGTCAGGTCCGATGATGGCGCTCGGCCGGCCGGCCGGTCACCGGCGGGTCGATCGTTGTCCCG
>JBBRIV010000305.1:0-3304 GCA_038220425.1 Candidatus Limnocylindrales bacterium | reverse complement strand
TTGACATTCGGCTCTCCAGGCTGGTCATCCGGCGAGAACGACGCCTCCAAGTAGATCAGGCCGCGCTCATCGGCGACTTCACGGCCGGTTCAATCGCGATGCCCGCCCTACTCCGGCCGTCAGCCATGCGCCTGTCGCCTGGGGCGAGACAAATCGCGCTTTTCGGACGTTCAGAGGCCGCCCCGGCACGTCGTCAGAGGCAGATCGGGCCTCCGCCGAGCGTGAGACGGGCAGACGTTTCGCTCAGAAATGGTCTCGTCGGCGCCAGAACGGCTCGAAAACCTCGCTTTGTCGCGCCGGGTGCACGAACCGCCATCTGGGCCCTGGGCCCGGCGACGGCCCCGGCGACGGCCTGGCGACGGCCCGGGGCAAGCCGCACGACGCGACGCCGACGCCGACGCCGACGCCGACGCCGTCGAATGCTCGCGATTACTCCGAGAAGAGCGCGGCCACGAAGGCAGCCGGGTCGAAGGGCAGGAGATCGCCGGCCTGCTCCCCTACCCCGACGAACCGGACGGGGATCCCCAGGTCGGCTTCGATGGCGAAGACGATCCCGCCCTTCGCCGTCGAATCGAGCTTGGTCAGGACGATCCCGGTCAGGCCGGTCGCCTCGTGAAAGGCCCGAGCCTGGGCCAGGCCGTTCTGGCCGGTGGTGGCGTCGAGCACGAACAGGACGTCGGGTCGGGCACCAGGCAGGCGCTTGTCGATGATCCGGCGAACCTTGGCCAGCTCGTCCATCAGGTTGCTCTTGGTGTGCAGCCGGCCGGCGGTGTCGGCTATGACCAGGTCCACCCCGCGGGCGACGGCTGCGTCGAGCGCGTCGTAGACCACGGCGCCGGGATCGGCACCCGGGGCGTGGGCGATCATCGTGCTCCCCGAGCGGGCGGCCCAGATCCCAAGCTGTTCAATCGCGGCTGCCCGGAACGTGTCGGCGGCGGCCAGGATCACGCTCATGCCCTCGCCCCGGAAGCGGCTGGCGAGCTTGCCGATCGTGGTGGTCTTGCCGGTTCCATTGACGCCCACGACCAGGACCACGGCCGGCTGGCCGGCCACGGCGGGCAAGGGCCGCCAGTCACCGGCCCGGGGCACGAGCAAGGCCGCCAGCTCGGCCCGAACTGCGCCGAGGTTGCCGGCCGGATCGTGCCGGGCACGGGCGCGCTCGACGATCTCGATGGCCAGGGGGGCTCCAACATCGCCCGCGATCAGGGTCTCCTCCACCTCGTCCCAGGACGGACCGTCGCTCGATCCGCCGCCCAGCAGGCCGCGCAACCGGGCCACGAAGCCGCCCCGAGTCCGGGCGACACCGGCCTCCAGGCTGCCGATGGATTCCCTCGACTCGGCCGGCGCAGCCTCGTCAACGACCACGGCCGGTGCCGGTAGGACCGGCTCGGGCGCGACCACGGCCGCGATCGGCTCGGCAGCCACTTTGCCGGGCGGGTCATCGAAGTCGGCCGGGTCTGGCTCCCAGCCGGGCTCGACGAGCTCTGGCTCAATCAGCTCGGTGGGGGTTGCCTGCTGGTCCAGCTCCGGCTCGGGATCCTGCGGTTTGCGACGCCAGAACACGTCAGGACGCAACCGCGCCGGCGTGCTCGGCAATGGCTGTCGCCTCATCCAGCCGGAGACTGATCACCCGGCTGACCGAGTCATCGCCCACGGTCACGCCGTACAGGGCGTCGGCGGCCTCGATCGTGCCCCGGTTGTGGGTGATCACGATGAACTGGATCTGGCCGGCCAGGTCGCGCAGGGCGTCGGCAAAGCGGCCGATGTTGGCCTCGTCGAGGGCGGCATCCACCTCGTCGAGGACGCAGAACGGGACGGGCCGGACGGCCAGCATGGCAAACAACAGGGCCACCGCAGTGAGCGCCCGCTCGCCACCGGACAGCATGGCCAGGGCCTGGGCCTTCTTGCCCGGTGGGCGGGCGACGATCTCCACCCCGGTCGACGACAGGTCCTGTGGTTCGGTCAGCTCCAGCCGGGCGTAGCCACCGCCGAACAGTTGCTTGAAGCGGGCATCGAAGGCCACCTCCAGGTTCCGGAACGTGGTCTTGAACTGCTCGGCAACCATCGTGCCAAGCTCCTCGATGAGCGAGCGAGTCGTCGCGATCGCCTCGCGCAGATCGGCCTCCTGGCCGTCAAGGGTCAGCAGCCTGGTCCGCACTTCGGCGTACTCCTCGATCGCCAGTGGGTTGGCGGCACCGAGCTCGTGGTAGCGCCGGCGCAGGCTGGCCAGGCGGCCCGGACTGGCCGGTTCGCCGACTGGTGGCGTGCCGGCCCAGCCGGCCAGGATGGCGGTCGGGATCTCGTCCAGGGCCGGGGCCTCGGCGCCCGGGTCCTGGCCGAGCTGGGTGCCCTCGGGCACGTCCGGCAGGCCCAGCGCCCGGAGCCCGACGCCGCCCAGGCCGCCCAGCTCGGCCAGGACCTGGTCGCGGATCAGGTCCAGGGCCAGGCGGTTCTCCAGCTCGGCCACCTCGGCAACCCGCAGACGCTCCTCGACGGACCGCAGCCGTTCGCGGGCGCCGGTCACGCTCGACTCGGCGGCGGCCAGCAGGGCCCGGTCCTGGGCATCGGCCGCACGCGCTTCGGCGAGGACCAGGCGCAGCGACTCTTCGCGGCTGTGAGCGGCAGCCACGTCAACGGCCAGGCGGTCCCGGTGCAGGGTGACCTCCACCTCGCGTCGGCCGAGCTCAGCCATTTCCCGGTCGGCCCGCTCGATTCGATCCTGGCTCATGGCGGCACCGGCCGCCTCCCGAGCATGGACGGCCGCGGCCTCCGACCTGGCCCGGTCACGCTCGGCAAGCTCGGCTGCGAGCTGGTCACGGCGGGTGCGCAGGTCGCTGACCCTGAGCTCCCAGGCCGCCAGCGCGCTCGGCCGCTCTGCGCTCGGGGACGCGCCGGCACCGTCCGGCATGGCAGAAGGCTGGTCTGGACCGCCGCCCGATGCCTCGAGGACGACCAGGGCCGCTCGATGGCGGGCCAGCTCGGCCTCCGCCCGTTCGGCCGCCGTCTCCTGCCAGGCCACTTCGCGGGCCAGGCGCTCGGCACTCCGGGCCGCGACCCGCTCGGCCTCCTCGGCCGCCCGGCGAGCTGCACCGACTCGGGCCTCGGTTGCCCGGGCGGCCGCCAGTCCATCGCGAGCGGCCGCCGCCCGCGCCGTTGCCGCGGCTCGATTCGGTCCGCTGCCCTCGGCCTGGCGTTCGAGTTTGCCGACCTCGCCGGCCAATCGATCCAGCTCGGCGCGGCGCTCGAGCGAGCCATCGGCCCGCCCGAGGGCAACCGCGGCGTCGGTCAGGAGTGCCCCACCGTC
>JBBRIV010000304.1:0-3311 GCA_038220425.1 Candidatus Limnocylindrales bacterium | reverse complement strand
CTGGTCGCCCAGCGCAGCGCCGCCGGCCAGGTGCACGACGACGCCCGGGTTGGAACCCGCCGGGGCGGCATCACGGATCTCAAGCTGGAGCGATTCGTAGCCACCAAACGATCGCGTCACCGGGCGGGCGACCACGTCCAGCCGATCCCCTTCCCTGACCAGTCCGGCCAGCTCGGTCCAGCCAAAGGCAATCCCGTCGAGCACATCCAGCCGGCGCTTGAGGGTCAGCTGGGTATGGCCACCGGCCGCCGCTCTGACCCGGGTCACGGTCAGCCCGGCCACCACGATCAGCGGGTCGGCATTGCCCGGGCCAGTTGGCGCGAGGCGGCTGAGATCGCCGATCAGGGCGTAGTCGAGAGCCATGGCCGGCAGGACCAGCTCCACGTTCAGGCTGGGCTGGGGCGGTTCGCCCAGGCCGAGGCTGGCTTCAGCCAAGGCCAGGAAGCGCACCCGGAACTCGTCCCAGCGATCGGCCGGAAGCTCCAGCCCGGCGGCGCCAGGGTGACCGCCGTGGCGGGTCAGGAGATCGTCGCAACCGGTCAGGATCGCGGCCAGGTCCACCCCGCCGGCGCTCCGACACGAGGCCCGGATCACGCCGTCCAGCTCGGTCCCCACCACGGCCGGTCGCCCGCGCTCCTCGGCCAGCCGGGCCGCGACGAGACCGATGACCCCGATCGGCCAGGTGCCCCGGACGATCGTGGCCGCGCCGTCACCGGGCTCGGAGGCGACCGCGGCGTTGGCCTCCAGGACCGCCTTGCGGGTCATCACCCGCCGATCGACGTTGTGGCCCTCAAGGCGCTCGGCCAGCTCAGCGGCCTCGACCGGGTCATCGGTGAGGAGCAGGGACGCCGCGTCGGCAGCGCTGCCCACCCGACCCGCGGCGTTGATCCGGGGCGCAATCACGAACGAGACGGTCTCGAGATCGACCGACGCCGGGCTCTGGCCGGCTCGCGCCAAGAGCGCCGCCAGGCCGACCAGGGGCGTCGCCCGGATCCGGTCCAGGCCGATCCGGGCAATGGCCCGGTTCTCGCCGAGGATCGGGGCCACGTCGGCAACCGTCCCGATGGCGGCCAGCTCGGCCAGGGCCAGGGCCGCCTGCGGACCGCCGGGCAGGGCGGCCAGCAGGAGCTGGGCAACCTTGAACGCCACACCGCTGCCGGCCAGGCGTGGATCCGGGTAGATCGCGTCGGCGCGATGTGGATTGACCAGGGCCAGCGCCGCCGGCTGGACCGGGGGCACGCGATGGTGGTCGGTGATGAGGACGTCGATCCCGCGCCGGTTCGCCGCGGCCACCTGGCTCACGCTGGACGAGCCGGTATCGACCGTGATGATCACCCGGTGGCCCGCGGCGGCGGCGGTCTCGACCGCCTTGTCCGAAAGGCCATGGCCCTCGTCCAGGCGGCTCGGGACGTACGGCTCGGCCGTCACCCCAAAGCGGCGCAGGGCACGAACCATGATCGCCAGCCCGGTCAGTCCATCGGCGTCGAAATCGCCGAAGACGAGGACGCCCTCGGCCTGGTCACGGGCCCGGCTGAGCCGGTCCAGCAGGATCTGGGCATCGGGCAGCAGGGCCGGATCGTGCAGGCCGGCCTCGGCCGGTCCCAGGTAGTCGTCGAGGGCGGCGACCGTGGTGATCCCGCGCCCGGCCAGGATCGTCAGCAGGCGCTCCGAGACGCCATACCGGGTGCCCGCGGCAACCAGGGCTGGGTCCAGGTCAATGGGCCCGGGCAGGTGCCAGGCGAAACGCGGTTCGAGCATGCGCCTAGCCTGCGCCGAGGGGCTTCATCGAGGGTTCACCACGACTCCACTGGACGCCTGGCCGCACGTATCCGTGACGCACCTGCGCGGCCGGCCGAGCCTGGCCATGACCTCAGGAGACGGGTCGGCGGGCCGGGCGACCAGCCGGTGAGCGACCGCGCCGGCGATCCTCCCAGTTCTGCCAGACGACGAGGAGCGGGCTTGCGTTGAAGATCGACGAATAGGTTCCCGACACGATCCCGATGAGCAGGGCCAGGACGAAGTAGCGGATGGCCGCGCCGCCGAAGAGGAGCAGCGCAGTCAGGGTGATCACGACGGTCAGGCTGGTGTTGATCGAGCGACCGAAGGTCTGGAGCACGGAGTGGTTGACCACCTGCTCGAACGGCTCGCCGGCGTGGCGCGACTTGTTCTCCCGGATCCGGTCGTAGACAACGATCGTGTCGTGGACGCTGAAGCCGATTACGGTCAGCATCGCGGTCACGAACAGGGCATCGATCTCGACCCGGAAGAAGGTGCCCAGGATCGCGAACGTGCCCACCACCACGACGACGTCATGGAGCAGGGCAACCAGCGCGGTGGCGCCGAACTTCACGTCCCGGAAGCGGAAGGTCATCCAGGCCAGGATCCCGATGGAACCCAGGATGACCAGCAGGATCGCCTGCTGGGTGAGCTCCTGGCTGATCACCGGACCAACCGTGGTCAGGGTGCGCTGAGAGTCGATCGTGCCGAGGGCTGCCTCGAGTGCCGTCCGGATCTCACCGAACTTGCCGCTCGTCGGCAGGGTCTGGGTGCCAAAGGCCGTGGCAGCCGAGGCGCTGGCCGAGGGCGATGGGGCCACGGATGGCGCCGCGCTCGGGCTGGGGCTGGGACTGGGGCTTGGGCTGGGAGTTGGGCTGGCGCCTGCCGACGCACTGGCGCTCGGGTTCGCGCTGGGCGCCGTGCTCGGGCCGGCCGAGGCGCTCGGACCAACCGATGGAACCGGGCTGTCGATCGGGGGCGGTGTCCCCAGCGAGGCGGTCTTGGTCCGGATCTCGTAATAGCCGTCGCTGGTCGACAGGACCTCGGCGTCGCCGATGCCCTGCGTCGCGAAGACCGACTTGATCTGGTCGGCGCTGATGTTGGGGTCCTTGAACCGGATCTCCCAGTCTGTTCCGCCGGTGTAGTCGATCGAGAACTGGAGCCCAACCGAACCATTCGTGATGGGGGTCAGGAGGATGAAGATCCGGCCCGGGATGGTCAGCAGGCCGGAGAAGGTGAAGAACCAGCGCCGCTTGCCGATGACATCAAACACGCGCACGCGCCTCGCGTCGCGGCCGGCCGGCAAATCGGCCCAGGAACTCGTCATCGCGCACGCCGAACAGCGACGCTCGCTGGAAGGCCGGAACCCGGACCGCCCAGCGCAGGATCGTCCGGGTGACCACGATTGCCGTGAACATGGAGACCAGGATGCCGATGATCAGGACCAGCGCGAAGCCCTTGATCGTGGGTGAGCCGAAGCCGTACAGGATCGACGCGGTGATCAGGCTCGACACGTTGGAGTCCAGGATGGAGTT
>JBBRIV010000303.1:0-3323 GCA_038220425.1 Candidatus Limnocylindrales bacterium | reverse complement strand
CAGCGCCGGCGATTTCCACACCTGTGCCGTCCTCACTGGTGGAGCCGTCGACTGCTGGGGCGATAACGAGTACGGCGATCTGGGCTATGGAGTGCTGGGGTATGGCTCATCGCCCGTGTTCGTCCGGGGATTGGCTCCGGCCGCGGCCCCAGGCGCCACGTACGTCACGCTCAACCCGACGCGGCTGCTCGACACCCGGGTCGGCAACGGTCTGACCGGCCCGTTTGTCGGGAGCACGGCCCGCACGTTCCAGATCACCGGCCGAGGTGGCGTCCCGAGCGCGGCAGTGGCGATCACCGGCAACCTGACCGTGACCAGCCAGACCTCCCGTGGCTACGTTGCCCTCGGCCCAGTCGCGTCCGACACGCCAACCAGCTCAACCCTGAACTTCCCCCTGGCCGATACCCGGGCCAACGGCGTGACCGTGGCCCTCGGTGCCGGCGGCACGCTCTCGGCGACGTTCGTGGGCAGCCCGGGAGCGACGACCGCCCTCCTGCTCGACGTGACCGGCTACTTCGTGCCGGACAGCTCAGGCGCCACGTACGTCACGCTCAACCCGACGCGGCTGCTCGATAGCCGGGTCGGCAACGGCGTGCTCAGCCCGTTCGTCTCGGGCACCGCCCAGACGTTCCGCGTAACGGGGTTCTCGACCGGCATCCCCGGCCAGGCGACAGCCATCACCGGCAACTTCACGGTGACGAACCAGAGCTCGGCCGGCTTCGGAGCCGTGGGCCCGATCGCCGCGAATATCCCCATGACTTCGACCCTGAACTTCCCGGTCGGGGACGTGCGCGCAAATGGAGTGACAAGCCCGCTCGACGATCGGGGCAGGCTGTCCGCGGTATTTGTCGGATATGTCGGGGCGCAGACCGCGTTCGTGTTCGACGTTACCGGCTACTTCGTGCCCTAAGGTCGAGGAGTGTCCGTGCCAGCGGTAGGCCGATGGACCTCAGCCGTTACTGACCGCGTCCTGGATCGACTGAGCCGCCTGGGTGAGTTGTAGCGCGGCATCGCCCGACAGGCGGTCGGCGACCTGGTTGGCTTGGTCGACCAATTGCCGTGCCTGGTCCTGAGCCTGCTGGAAATCACCATCCTGAAGAGCTGACCGCACCTGCGCTGCACGGTCGGTGAGGCTCTTCGCGTCCTTGCCCTTGATGCCGCTCGGACCACCGCTAAGGTTCGCCAGGGTCTGCTCGAACGCGTCGATGGCGGCCAGCCCGCCCTGCGCCCGGGTCGTCGCTGCGGGACTAGCTTCCGGCGTTGACTCGAACGTGGGACTGGGCGCGACGGTGGGGCTCGGCGAGGGCGATGGCGCGAACGTCGGAGCGGTCGGCTGGGCGACCGGGGGCGGTGTGGCCGAGATGTGGGGAGACCCAAGGGAGCCGACCAGCAATGACACGATCGCCACAAGACTCACCCCGGCCACCAGGCCGAGAGCGACGAGCAAGCGGCCCGGAACGACCCGCTCCGCGGGAGTCGGCCGATAGCGAATAGCCGTCGACAGTACCTCGGTCGCTTCCGCCGAAGTATCGGCGGCGGCATCGGCCCTGGGTGGGATCCGGATCCCACCCAGGTTCCAGGTCGAGCACGCCGTCGCCATGGCATCTGCCAGCGATCCGATCGTCGGGCGGCCACTGAGCGGGCCGAGTGCAGCAAGCAGCGGCTTATCGAATGCGGTCCCCAGCCATGGCGCGAGCATCGAGGGTCGGACTACGGCAGCTCCATTCGTGTCCGGCGATGGTCGCTGGCCCGTGAGCGATTCGTAGGCGACGACACCGAACGCGTAGATGTCCGACGCCGACACCGCAGGTTCCCCGCGCAGGACCTCTGGAGCGAGGTAGCCAAGCGTGCCGAGAGCGGTGCCGACGATCGTGAAGGACGACGTGGCACCACTCCGGGCCAGGCCGAAATCGACGAGCTTCGCCTGTCCGACGTTTGGTAGCAGGATGTTGTGCGGCTTCACGTCGCGATGGATGAGGCCCATCGCGTGGAATGCCCCGAGAGCGGACGCTACCGACGCGAGGATCGGGGCGAGCAGTTCAGGCCCCAGGACCCGATCCCGACGTAAGCGCGCAGCGAGCGACTCGCCGACGACGAGCTCCATCACGATGTAGGGCTGGCCGTCCGCCTCGCCGACGTCGTAGACACCGACGATCGCGGGGTCATGGACCTTGGCCATCACCCGAGCCTCCTGCTGGAAGCGGGCAACGAATGCCGGGTCCGCGGCCAGGTTCGGGGCAAGGATCTTCACTGCGACGGGCCTGTCCAAAGCAAGGTCCCAGGCTCGAAAGACGGTGGCCATGCCGCCCGACCCGACGACGTCATCGAGGCGGTAGCGGCCCGCGACAGTTCGACCGATCTGCGTCACGCGACGGAGTCTACGCGGCAGAGACGAGTCATTCAGTTGGAATGGCCTGTCGATCGGATCGTTCGGTGGGCCTTCGCTGGTTGCACCTGTCTCGCAGAATCGGGGTACCGTCTACGAATGACGGGTCCACAGCGGGCTGGGCAGCCGAGGACGATACCCATCCTGATCGCGGCACTGTTCGTGGTCAGCGGGTGTGTCACCGCGGGCCCACTCGCCAGCCTGATCGCCACCGGTGGTCAGCCATCGGCAAGCGCGCTGGGAAGCCCAGAGCAGACGCCAGCGGCCACGCCGACTGGGACGCCCACGAGGCCTGGACCGGCTCGAAGTCCGTCAGATCTTGTCCGCTTCAGCGGACACATCACCGCCTCGCCAAGCTGCCCGGTCGAGACGGTGCCACCAGATCCTGGGTGCGCGCCGAAGCCACTCGCCGGAGCGATCGTCGTCGTGACCGATTGGCGCGGCGAGGAGGTGGCCCGGGCCGTATCGGCTGCTAATGGTTCGTACGACCTGAGCCTCGCTCCGGGGACATACCAACTGACGCCGCAGCCACTGGGCGACAAGATGATGCGGGCCCCGCTCGCGAAATCGGTGACCCTCAACGGGTCCGATCAGGCCGCCGTCGTCGTCGACTTCACCTATGACACCGGGATCCGATAGGACACTTCATTCCTCGGGGAATCTTGTGGATAACCGGCTTGACGTGAGGGGCCCAAACCGCGATACCGGGTCCTAGCCGACGGGTCATGGCGTTCGAGTGTCGGCCGCCGGATCGCACGCCCGAGCCGCTGCGAGACCGGCTGCGCCTGCTATGGGGTCAGCCCAGAAAGGGACACGACGTTGTTGCATCGCTCGCCTCGGACGATCGCCTGGCCCACACTCTCGCGGCGCCTTGCGGCCGCGGGGGCTGCCGCCAGTCTCCTCCTCGTCGGGATGGCACCAGGGGTGGCCGCGAACC
>JBBRIV010000302.1:0-3352 GCA_038220425.1 Candidatus Limnocylindrales bacterium | reverse complement strand
CAGCCAACCGGCGACCAGGACCGGCTTGCGGCCGTATCGGTCAGCCAGGGCGCCGGCGACGAGGTTGGTGACCGCCTTGCTCAATCCGAAGGCGAGGATGAACGTGAGCGCGGCCGTAAACCCGGTCAGACCGAAAACGTCCCTGGCCAGCAGGGGCAGAACCGTCCGCTCCTGACCGACCATTCCGCCGACCAGGGCATTCACCCCGACGAGCAGGGCGAACTGTCCCAGGTTGGCCCGCAGGCCGAGCCGAATTGGCTGGACGGGCTCGACCAAGACAGGTGTTGTCATCGAGGCGAAGCCTAGCGGCGCCGTCAGTTGGTCGGGGCTCGATTGCTGACCCGCCGGGCGACCGCCCCTGCCAAGAGCCGATTCCGAATCCAGGCGCCGCTCGCCCGCCAGCCCGCCAGCCCGCCAGCCCGCCCGCTCGCCCCCCGCGCCGAGCCGCCGGCCGGATTCTTCTCATTTACTCGTGGGTGGAGTCTTGGAGAAGAACGGAGCCGGGATTCGGGCCGATCGGAACCCTGCGCCGGGTCAACTGAGCGTGGGACGAGGGTCGGGGAGGGCGACCAAGGTGGAAATCGGGGCGCTTTCTTCTTTTGTACTACGTCCACGGGTAAATCAGAAGAACCGAGGCGCCCGCCCCGCGCTGGGCCGGGGCCGGCATCACCCCGGGCGGCGTGGCCCCGGGCGGTCGACCGCAGCCAGGAGTCGATTCCGATTCTTGGGCCCCGAGTTCTGAACTAGTTCAGGAGTCGACGGTCGATTCCGGATTCGCCTCGGCTGGGCGACCCGCCGCCCGCCCGCCCGCGTCCTCGAATCAAACTGGTTGCGCGTTGGAGCGTGTTACCGCCCGAGGTTCAGGCCGCAACCGGACGCCTCGGAGCAGCTGCGCATTCGCGGCGACGATGATCGTGGACAGGCTCATCGCGACGGCCCCGACGGCCATCGGCAAGTCCAGGCCCCACGGTACGAGCACTCCGGCCGCAACCGGGATCGCGACCAGGTTGTAGCCAGTTGCCCAGACGAGGTTCTGGATCATCTTGCGATACGTCGCCCGGGACAACTCGATCGCTCCGACGACATCCCGGGGATCGCTCCGAACGAGGACGATCCCGGCCGACTCGATCGCGACGTCGGTGCCCGCGCCGATCGCGATCCCGACATCGGCGGTGGCCAGCGCCGGCGCATCGTTGACCCCGTCGCCGACCATGGCCACCTTGCGGCCGCCCTCCTGGAACCGACGGACTGCGGCCGCCTTGTCGCCAGGCAGCACCTGCGCTGCGACCTCATCGATCCCCAACCGGCGAGCCACCGAATCCGCCACGGCCTGGCTATCGCCGGTGATCATCGCGACCTTGATCCCGAGCGCATGGAGCGCGTCGATCGCTTCGGCAGATTCCGGCCGGAGCTCATCCTCCACGGCGACCGCCCCGAGGATCCGGCCGTCGGCCACGACGTGGAGGACGGTTCGGCCGTCGACCGCCCAGGCCGCCGTCGCTGCTGCGAGTTGAGTGGGAGGCTCAAGCTTCAGATCCGCCAGCAGGCCCGGCCCACCAATCTGGACGAGGCGACCAGCGACCGTACCCTGGGCCCCTCGTCCGGCCATGGCCTCGAAGCCTTCGACGGCCGGGACGTCCAATCCGCGCTCGCGAATGCCGCGCACGATCGCCCGAGCCAGCGGGTGCTCGGAGTCGGCCTCAACTGCCCCGGCCAGCGTGAGCATCTCGGATTCGGTGACTCCGTCGACGACGGCGACTCCGGCGAGGACCGGCTCACCCTTCGTAAGCGTGCCCGTCTTATCGAAGATGACCACGTTGAGCTCGCGAGCCCGCTCGAGGGCGATCCGGTCCTTGACGAGGAGCCCGTTCCGAGCACCCAGGGACGTGGAGATCGCGATCACGAGCGGGATTGCCAGCCCCAGGGCGTGCGGGCAGGCGATCACCAGGACCGTGGCGGTCCGGACCAGAGCACCTTCGCGATCGCCCTGGATCCACCAGAAGACGAGGGTGACAATGCCCGAGCCCAGGGCAACGTAGAACAGGATCGCAGCGGCGCGATCAGCCAGGGCCTGCGCCCTGGAGGCCGAGGCCTGGGCGGCCGCAACCATCCGCATGATTCCCGACAGGGCTGTTTCCTCGCCGACTGCGGTCACCGTGACGCGCAGGGCGCCCCCTGCCGCGACTGTCCCGGCCACGACCTTGTCGCCCACGTCCTTGGCGACCGCCTGGGACTCGCCGGTGATCATCGACTCGTCAACGTCCGCTCGTCCTTCGGCGATCGTGCCATCGGCGGGGACTCGAGCGCCCGGCCGGACGAGGACGACATCGCCCACCGCGAGCGCGGCGATCGGGACCGTTTCGGTAGCGTCGCCCGTCACCCGTTCCGCGGTGTCGGGGAGCAGGGCTGCGAGCGCCGAGAGAGCCCCCTGGGCCTGGGCGATCGAGCGCATCTCCAGCCAGTGACCCAGGAGCATGATCGTGATCAGAGTCGCCAGCTCCCACCAGATCTCGACCGAGAACCAGCCGAGCGTCCCAGCCCACGAGGTGAAGAACGAGACGACGATCGCCAAGCTGATCAGGGTCATCATCCCCGGCCGTCGGTCGGCCAGCTCGCCGCGGGCCCCGCGCAGGAAGACGAGCCCGCCGTAGGCGAAGACCACGGTCCCGAAGGCCGCCGGGATCCAGGCCGAACCTGGGAACACCGGGGCCATGTAGTGCAGCCACATCTGCGGATCCCGGCTCCACAGGATCACCGGGATCGTCATGGCCAGGCTCAGCCAGAACTTGTCGCGGAACATCGCCACGGAATGGCCGGCGTGGCGGTCATGGTTCATGGCCGCCTGACCGCTGCCGTGGCCGACGTCGCTCGGAGGGCCTGGGTCGTGGTGCATGTGCTCCATGTCGCTCCAGTCTGAATACTCCCCAGGAGTATGCGCTGCACGCCCAAACGGTGCGGCTGGAGCAGTCCCCTGAACTCAGTCGAGGAGCTTCTTTGCCTCGACGAACTGCTCAGTCGTGATCTCGCCCCGGGCAAAACGCTGGCCAAGGACTTCCCCGGCAGTTGGATTGACCAATGTCGTGCCGGGCCGATGGACGATCAGCCAGACCGTCACGACGACTGTGATCGACACGACGATCATCCCGGCGAGCATCCACCAGCTATTCGTTCCGTTGAAATCCCATCCGTACATCATGGTTCCAAGACCTCCTCGTGCCAGCGTGACGGTTCGAGGATCCGAGAGGGAGGGGCCAATTGCTCCGATTTCGGAGGTCGTTCGGCCCTCGCCGCCCCGCACTTACCTGGCGCTTACGTTCAGCCCGGCCGGCGCGCGAACGGGCCGTCGATACTC
>JBBRIV010000301.1:0-3354 GCA_038220425.1 Candidatus Limnocylindrales bacterium | reverse complement strand
TTCACCCATTGCGACTTCGCCTGCCGTCGAGCGGGCGTTTCCGGACGGCTCCCTGCCCCAGCCGGAGTCGCCCGCGCGCAAGCTCCTGATCCGGGGCTGGGCCGTCACGGCGATCGCGGTGACCATCGCCTACCTCCTGTGGCGCCTGACCGGCACGATCGATCTCGCCTACTGGTGGGTGGCGATCCCCCTGTTCGTGGTCGAGATCCATAACGCCCTCGGGTTGATCCTGTACACGGTGGCCGTGTGGAACCTGGACCCCCAGGCACCGCCGGTGGCCCACGACCTTGCGCGCTGGAAGGTGGCGGTCCTGATCCCGACATTCAACGAGCCGACCGAGATTCTGCTGCCGACGATCGCCGCCTCGGTCGCCCTCCTGCCCGCCCACGAGACGTGGGTCCTCGACGACGGCCGGCGCGACGACGTCCGGCGCCTGGCCGAGCAGCTCGGGGCGCACTACCTGACCCGCCCGGACAACTTGCATGCCAAGGCCGGCAACCTGAACAATGCCCTGGAGCACGTCGAGGCCGACATTGTGGCCATCCTGGATGCAGACCACATCCCGACGGCCAACTTCCTGACCGCCACCCTGCCCTACTTCGATGACGACTCGCTGTCGTTCGTCCAGACCCCGCAGGACTTCTACAACCTCAACTCGTTCGAGCACGAGCGCCAGGGCGACGGCCGGACGTTCAATGAAGAGGCTGTCTTCTACCGGGTCATCGCGCCGGCCAAGACGCGCTGGTCGGCTCCGTTCTGGTGCGGCACCTGCGCCCTGGTCCGGGTCAGTGCCCTGCGCTCCGTGGGCGGAGTCGCCACCGACAGCGTGACCGAGGACATCCACACCACGATCCGGATGTACCGGGCCGGCTGGACGGGCGTCTATCACAACGAGGTCCTCGCCCGCGGTCTCGCCCCGGACGATGCCCGGGCCTACCTCATGCAACGCAACCGCTGGGCCAAGGGCGCGATGCAGGTCCTCCGCCGGGAGAACCCGCTCTTCGGGCCGGGCCTCAATGCCGGCCAGCGGCTGGCCTTCCTGACCACCCTGTTCGGCTGGTTCGACTCGTGGCGGACGCTCGCCTACATGCTCATTCCCGTCGCGGTCGTCGTGACTGGCGGGATCCCGATCAAGGCTCCGGCCGTGATCTTCGGGCCGTTCTTCGTGGCCACCCTGGGCCTCCAGTTCGTGGCCCTCCGGCTCCTCGCTCGCGGCCACTACCCGCCGATCCTGTCGCTCCTGTTCGAGGTCCTCAGGATGCCGGCCGTGCTGCCGGCTACCCTGGCCATCTTCGCTCCCGGCCGCGACATCAAGTTCGACGTCACGCCCAAGGGCCGCAGCGAGCAGTTGAGCGACGGCGCCGGCCGGTCGCGGACGATGGTCCCGCGACTGCTGACCGCGCTGGCCGTGACCTGCGCGTTTGCCCTGGTCTGGTTCACGGCATCGATCTTCGACCTGAGCCCGACCCACTATTCCGTGCCGTGGGCCGCCATCGGGGCCGCCTTCTTCATCGCGGCCGACCTGGCCCTGTTGCTGGCTGCCATCGGGCGGATCCGCTCGAGCCGCTTCTCGGCCAATCGGCGGGCCAGCACCCGGCTGGCGGTGGCGGTGGTCGGCAAGCTGCTCGGCCTGTCGTGCGAGATCCGCGACCTGTCGGTGACCGGGGCCCGGGTCGTGATTGCCGCCTCGCCTGAAGGCAGCGGGCCGGTCCGCCTGGCGATCGACCTCGACGGCACCCTGGTGGACTTCGTGTGCACGGTCCGTCGCCTCACCCCGATCGGCCACAGCGGCTGGGACATCGGGCTCGAATTCCAGCCCGGCCAGGAGATCGAGATCGCTCGCCTCGCCGTGGCCCTGTTCCACCCGGCGGTCCCGCCCAATGGCGTGGGCAGGGCGCTCGATCCGGAACTGGTCTGGGGTAGCGCGGCAGCCTGACCGGTTTGGCAGTTGCGCCGGCGGCACCGGGCATGCCACACTGCGCCCGATGAACCGCCATTTCGACGTCCTGTGTATGCGCTGGCGGCCCCGCCGTTCGGAGGATGGGGTCTGAGGCGTCGAACAACCTGAGCACCAGGTAGTCGGAGCCGCAGATCGGTTCCGGGGCCGTAGTTCCACAGATGGGACTGCGGTTTTTTTGTGCCTTCGAAGCGACCCGACGGGTGACCGCCAGACAACCAGCCGACCGCCTCCCCAGGCAACCCGGACCGTCGACCCTTCAACCCCGGACAGATTCGACGGAGATACCCCGATGACCACCGACGTCCTTCCCAACGGCGTGAACGCCACCGCCGTCGTCGCCTACGCCACCCGGCTCAACGAGGATGCCCCGGCCGACGGAACCTCGTTCCAGGCCGAAGTCCACTGGCAGGGCGGCTTCCGCAACGAGATCCTCGTGCGCGACCTGCCGCCCACCTACGCCGACGAGCCCGAGGTCCTGGGCGGCACGAACACCGCGGCCAACCCGGTCGAGCAGATCCTGGGCGCGCTCGGAGCCTGCCTGGCGATCGGCTATACGGCCGGCGCGACGGCCCGCGGGATCACGATCGAAGACCTCCGGATCGACCTCACCGGCAACATCGACCTGCCGGTTTTCTTCGGCCTGAAGGCCGGCCACGCCGGCTACGAGGGCATCGATGCCAAGGTGTTCCTCAAGACCGACGCCAGCCGCGATGCAGTCGAGGCACTCCACGCGGACGTCTTCCGGACCTCTCCAGTGGGCAACACCCTGGAGCGGCCGGTCGCGCTGACGGTCGAGCTCGCCTAGGCGCCGTTACGTGACGATCCCGGGGTCAGCGGTTGGCGGCCTTGGCCGCCGCCGCTGGTCCTGGGAGGCGACAAACCGCGTAGGAATGGGCCCTCAGGCGGCCCGAACGGGTGGGTTGGGCCTCAGGGCGACGCTTGGGGCCCGGTCCCAGTGGGCTCGTGCGTGGGACCACCGAAATCGGCGGGAGCGTCGCGCTCGCGGCTCGAAATAGGCCCGAATCGGGCGCTTTGTCGCCTGGCAGGAACGCCGGGGCGCACGGCGGCTGGTTCCTGGCGGGCCCCGACTAGCGCAGGTATGGGTAGCAGTTGCCGAACAGGATGCCCGCCGCGATGTACGGGTCGTCGTACGTGCCGCTCGCGGCGCCGATCGAGACCTGGCCAAGTTCGACCATGTCCCCAGCCCGGGCGACTGCATAGCCCTTGTCGCTGTACAGCGCTGCGTCAGGCTCGAACCGGGCGGTGAAGCCTTCGGGCCAGACCACCGAAATGTGGATGCCGTCAGTCGCCTGCAACCAGACCGGCTCGCGGGCACCGGCCTGACCCTCGAACGTCCCCTCGACGCCGTGCGGCGCGATCCCGACTGCTGTGCA
>JBBRIV010000300.1:0-3417 GCA_038220425.1 Candidatus Limnocylindrales bacterium | reverse complement strand
GATCATGCTGTTCATCGACCGCAACCTGGGCGGGCACTTCTTTGACCCGGCCACCGGCGGTAACGCGATCCTGTGGCAGAACACGTTCTGGTTCTATTCGCACCCGGCGGTCTACATCATGATCCTGCCGGCGATGGGGATCATCAGCGAGGTCCTGCCGGTATTCAGCCGGAAGCCCCTCTTCGGATACAAGGCCTTCGTCTTCGCGACCGCCGGCATCGGCGCCCTGGGCTTCTCCGTGTGGGCCCACCACATGTTCACCACGGGCGCGGTCTACCTGCCCTTCTTCAGCTTCATGACCTTCCTCATCGCGATCCCCACCGGGGTCAAGATGTTCAACTGGATCGCCACGATGTTCCGTGGCCAGCTCATCTTCTCGACGCCCCTGCTCTACGCCCTGGGTTTCCTGACGATGTTCCTGATCGGCGGGATCAACGGCGCGTTCAGTGCCGCGGTGCCGGTTGACTTCGCCCTGCACGACACGTACTGGGTGGTCGCCCACCTCCACTACGTCCTGTTCGGCGGCTCGGTCTTTGGCGTCTTTGCCGGGCTGTACTACTGGTGGCCCAAGATGTTCGGGCGCCGGCTGAACGAGACCCTGGGCAAGATCCAGTTCGTGTTCATGTTCATCGGGTTCAACCTGACCTTCTTCCCGATGCACATCCTGGGCCTGAGCGGCATGCCCCGGCGGATCGCCGACTATGACCCCAACGCCGGCTGGAACGACCTGAACCTGCTGGCCACCATCGGCGGCTTCACGATCGCCCTGAGCATCCTGCCCTTCCTGTGGAACGTGTTCATCACCTTCCGCAGCGGTGAGCCGGCCGGCGACGATCCATGGGAGGGCAACACCCTCGAGTGGGCCACCTCCTCGCCGCCGCCGCCGTACAACTTCGACCACCTGCCCGAGATCCGCTCCGAGCGGCCCGTCTTCGACGCCCGCCACGGGACCACCCACGGGTGAGCACCAATCCCACGACCAATTCCATGGCCCTGCAGGTCAGCGATCACGACGACGCCGTCGGTCACGGCGCCGAGGAGGGGATCAGCAACGTCATCCTGGGGATGATCCTGTTCATCTGCTCCGAGGTCATGTTCTTTGCGGGGCTGTTCGCGGCCTACTTCAACGTCCGGGCCAACTCGCCGGTCTGGCCGCCGGAAGGCAACGAGCACTTCCACGTGGCCAACGAGATTGCCCTGCCCCTGATCATCACGACCCTCCTGATGATCAGCTCGTTCACCTGCCAGCTGGCCGTCTGGTCGATCCGCAAGGGCGATCGAGCCGGCCTGATCCGGAACATCGCGGTGACCGTGGTCCTGGGCGTGATCTTCCTGCTCGGCCAGGCGTACGACTACACCCAGCTCGGGTTCACCCTCGCCGATGGCACCTTCGGGACCACGTTCTTCACCCTGACCGGGTTCCACGGCGCGCACGTCCTGGGCGGCGTGCTGATGCTCAGCGTGGTCCTGTTCCGGGCCACGGCCGGCCAGTTCTCCAGCAAGCACCACGACATGGTCGAGGCAGTCTCGCTGTACTGGCACTTCGTGGACGTGGTCTGGATCGTCCTCTTCTCGCTGCTGTACCTCGTCCCGACCCACTGATGGAGGCACGCCATGCACCCCATTGCCCGCCCCCGGCTGGCCATCCTCAGCGGCGTCATCTTTGCCGTGATCGGGATCGTGTACTACAACGTCAGCCACGACATCGCCGGCGCCGCGATGGAGGTGATCCTGGCGATCGCGATGAGCATGATGGCCTACGTCCTCATCGCCGGATCCCCGCGCGGCTGAGCGCAGCCGCCCGCCCGCGAACTGACTGATGGACAAGATCTGGAGCTCGATCCTCGTCTTCGTGACCCAGTTCGTGTCGCCCGACTGGGGCAAGCTGATCGGCCTGATCCCGCTCGGATTGCTCGGCCTGGTGGGCCTGTACGTCCTGTGGATCATGCGCAAGCTGGCCACGATCGGCCCAGCCGAGCGCGGCGGCCAGGCCATCGCCCCGGCTCCGCCGGCAGGGATCCACATGCCCGGACCGTCGTTTGCACCGGTCTTCGGCGCGGTGGGGATGGCCCTGCTCGTGTTCGGCCTCGTCTTCCGGGGGCCGATCACGGGCCTCGGCCTGATCGCCCTGATCCTCGCCCTGGTCTACTGGCTGCGCGAGGGGATGCACGACTACGACCACGTTGAATCGACCGCCCTGACCCTGCCCGCGATCGTCCACGACGGCCCACCGGCCGGCGTGCACATGCCCGGGCCGTCGTTCCGGCCGATCCTGGCCGGCCTGTCGTTCATGGTCCTGATGTTCGGCCTGGTCTTTGGCCTGCCCATCCTGGCGGCCGGGCTGGTCATGCTCATCACCACCCTGCTGGGCTGGCTACGCGACGCACGGGTCGAATACGCGCTGGTCGAGGAGGCGGACCAGACCGGCCATCCACGCAACGCGCCGTTGCCCCACTACCCCACCCGCACCCTGACCTTCTTCGGGGTGGTCGTCATCGCCGCCCTCCTGGTGAACTACGGAATCATTCCGCCGGCCAGTGCCAACGGCGGCACCGCGGCCGCCAGCGGCGCACCAACCGCGAGCGGAGCAGCACCGGCCGGGTCCACGGCCGACGTGACCATCGTGGCCAGCGGCGTCCAATACACGACGACCGCGGCCAGCGCACCAGCCGCCAAGGCCTTCACGATCGCCTTCGACAACCAGGACGCGGGGATCCCCCACAACGTCTCGATCCACACCGGCGCGGCCACCGGTGCGCAGGTCTTCCTGGGCAAGATCGTGACCGGTCCGATCACCGAGGTCTACGACGTGCCCGCCCTGGCCGCCGGCACCTATACCTATGTCTGCTCGGTTCATGCCAACATGACCGGGACGCTGACCGTCAAGTAGCGGGACGGGTCCATGCACCGTCCATTCCGCCTGGTTGTGCTGGGCGTGGTCATCAGCCTGCTGGCAATCGCCTGTGCCGGGCCGGGCGGCTCCGGGTCAGGAGCACCGGCCCATGCCGAACCTGGGTTCACGGCTCCCCCGATCGTGGGGACCACGCTTGATGGGCAGCCGTTCGACCTGGCCGCCTACCGGGGCAAGCCGGTCATCGTCAATTTCTGGGCCTCATGGTGCGGGCCGTGCCAGGCCGAATTTCCCCTGTTCCAGGCTGCCCTGGCCGCCCACGCTCCGGCCGGCTTGACCCTGGTCGGAGTGATCTACCAGGACAGCGCCGATGCCGCCCGGACCTTCGCGACCAAGCTCAAGGCAACCTGGGCCGATGTCCTGGACCCGAGTGGAGCGCTGGCCAGCACGTACAGCGTGGTCGCGCCACCGCAGACGGACTTCATCGATCGAGCCGGCGTCCTCCGGTCGCGCCAGATCGGCCAGGTCACGGCGGCCGACCGGGAGCGGCCGCTCGCCCCGATCCT
>JBBRIV010000299.1:0-3454 GCA_038220425.1 Candidatus Limnocylindrales bacterium | reverse complement strand
CGGGCGCGGTCGGCGCCACCGGGCGAACGGGGGCGACAGGGCGGACTGGAGCCAAAGGACCCAAGGGACCGGCAGGTCCTGCCGGCAAGGCTGGCGCCAAGGGTGCGACTGGCGCCAGAGGGCCTGCGGCCACCATCCGGCCCGCCGCAGGGGCCAAGCCCGCCGAAGCTGCCAAACCGCCGAAGCCTGCGAGGGCGGGTCGATGACCGCCTCCGGGTGGACGATGATGCCTGACCCCGCGACCGTCTGGTCGTCGGCCGATCGCGCCCTCGAGATGGCCCGAGCCGTCCTCGGCTCGGTCGATGCTCCGGTCGGTCTCACGCCCAAGGAGCTCGTCTGGCGCAAGAACAAGGCGCGCCTGTACCGCTACACGCGGTCCGAGCCCGCCACGCACAAGACGCCGATCTTCCTCGTCCTGCCGCTCATCAACCGGGCGTACATCCTGGACCTGCGCCCAGGGGCGAGCTTCGTCGAATTCCTGCTCCGCCAGGGATACGACGTCTTCCTGATCGACTGGGGCACTCCTGGCGACGAGGATCGATCGCTCGACGTGTCGACACTCGTGACCCGCTACCTACCGCGCGCCGCGAAGGCGATCCAGAAGGCCACGGGCGAAACGTCGATGACCGTTCTCGGGTACTGCATCGGCGGCGCGCTGGCCGCGTGCTTCGTCGCGCTCCATCCAGAGCTGACGCGCAACCTGATCCTGCTGACCGCCCCGATCGATTTCTCGGACGCGGGACAATTCGGCCGGATGACCGCTCGCGAGACCTTCCCCATCGACAGCGTGATCGAGACGTTCCCGATCGTGCCGGGCCAGATGCCGGACATCGGCACCAAGCTGCTCGACCCCAAGGCCAGCTACGTCGGGACGTACCGTCAGCTCTGGGACAAGCTGGCCGATCCGACGTTCGACGTTCGAGGCTGGCAGGCCATGTATCGCTGGGTGAACGACAGTGTTCCGTTCGCCGGGGCTGCGTTCCGGCAGTGGATCGTCGAGTTCTACCAAGAGAATCGCCTGGCCCTGGACACACTTGAGATGGACGGCCGGCTCGTTCACCTGTCGGACATCTATTGCCCGGTCCTCAACATCGCGGCAAGCCGCGACCCGATCGCGCCGCGTGCGACGACGAGCGTCGTCACGTCGCGCGTGGGCAGCCAGGACAGCTCGGAGATCGTCATCGAGGGAGGGCACGTCGGGATCGTCGTGGGCCGGTCGGCGAGCCAGAACCTGTGGCCACGGGTCGACACTTGGCTGGCGGCACACGACTGACGAGGACCCGACGAATCGAAGTCAAATCAAGCGGAACAATCACGATTCGGAGCCGCGCACGCCATCGGGCCTCCCTACCTGAAGCGCGTCGTGACCGGGACCCCCAAAAGTAGCCCGAGCGTCACGCCATGCAAGAAGCCGCCCGACCAGGCGCCCACGTCGGTGACCAACTCGTTGACGTGCCCGTCAAGGCGTTGGATGCGCTCCTCCTTGGTCCGGATCCGCTTCGCTTCGGGCACGCTCGTTGTCTTCCCGAAGCGTCCAATCTGGCCGTTGGACTCCATGAGGGGTCCGATCGAGTCGACGATGGCGCATACCCGGGGGCGCTGTCCAGAAGCACAAGAACGAAGACCTGCTAACTGGACGGCCTACGCTCGGCTTTCCACGCTCATGCCACAATGCTCAGCCCGATCGGCTTCGTAGGCAGCAGGTTTTCGGTTCAAATCCGAGCGTCGGCTCCACTCCCTGGTTTCGTGATCCGGAAGACCTGCTATCTGATCTTTGGCCTGATCTCGGACCGGAGCCTGCCGCGAGACGTTCTCGTCACCGGGCCGGTGTGCAACCGCAAATGCCGATTCAGGTGGCATTCAGGTGATCGGCGACAATCAGCCTGTGCTGATTCCAAAGGTGCGACTCGCCCTGGCCCGCGGCGCGTCGCTGGCGATCGGCCTTGCGCTCGCGACCTCGGGATGCAGCCTCGTCTCCGTGCCACAGGCGGCACCGGCCGCCGCGACGACTGCCCTCCCGCTGGTTGTCGCACCCTCAAGTCAGGCCCTCGCCGCGCCGGGCGCCAGCCCGACTCCGGCGGCCGCGTTGGGCACGATCCAGATCGCCCGCCTCCGAGTTCACCTTCCCGGGCCTCGTAGCCGGGCGGTCGCGCTCATCCTGGACCACGCACTGGTGCTGTGCGGCGGGATCACGGGCACCGGGGCCACGACCGGGTCGGACCTGCGTTTCGATCCTCGAAGCGGTCGGATCACCTCCGTCGGCCATCTCGCCGCCCCCGTTCACGATGCGGGTGCGGCGACGCTCCGCGGCGTGTCATACATCTTCGGTGGCGGACGGTTCGGTCCCGGAGCAGTCGTTCAACGGGTCAGCTCGAACGGGACGTCCGTGATCATCGGCCATCTTCCCGTGGCGCGGGCGGACCTCGTCGCGGTCGCGCTCGGCGGCAAGGTCCTTATCGTCGGCGGGGCAGCGACGACCCGGCCCGATCGTCGGGTCCTCGCCACCACCGACGGCATCCGGTTCCGAACGGTCGCCACCCTCGCGATCGGTGTCCGCTATCCGGCCGTCGTCGCCGTCGCGGATCTGCTGTACGTCATCGGGGGCAGCACGCCAACGGGAGATGTCCGCATCATCCAGGCCGTGAACCCGCGGACGGGTGCCGTGCGCATCGTGGGGCACCTGGTTCACCCCCTGTCGCACGCGTCAGCCCTCGTCCTCGGCGATCAGATCCTCGTCGCGGGCGGCCGCTCCGCCGGCTCCGCTCAGACCGCCGTTTGGCGGTTCGATGCGCTGACCGGGCATGTGACGCGCGCTGGCCGGCTCCCCTACGCGGTGTCGGACGCCGCGAGTGCGGTCGTCGACGGCGTCGGCTACCTGATCGGTGGAGAGGGAGCGGGCCCCCTCGCGACGATCATCTCGCTGACGGCGCAATGAATCCACGATCCGGGCAGGCGCCCGACCGGCTTCGCCCGCTGAACCAGGCGCGCACGGGATCGCACCGCAGGTCCCTGATCCCGATCGTCGTCGCGGTGGGCGCGCTGGCAGCGCTCAGCGTCGTGGGAGTCGCCGCCCTGACTGGTAGGGGATCGCCGACTTCGGCTCCTAGTCCCAGCCCGAGCTCCCAGGCGTCGCGCAACAACATGGCGGCAGCGTCGCCGGGGGCGCCCGCTATTGGTGTGTCCGCCAACCCGTCGGCCTCAGCCCCGAGCGCCACGCCGACCACACGTCCGTCATCGCCGGTCGGGCCGATCAACATCTACGCGGGCACGGATGTCGGCATGTTCGCGCCGGCCGTGGCTGGACTTCCGCCGCGCGTCTATGTCCCCGATGAGCGGAACGGCACGGTCGTCGTCATCGATCCCCTCACCTTCAAGATCATCGGTCGCTTCAAGGCGGGGGCGCGTCCCGAGCACGTCACCCCCGACTGGGATCTGAGCCACCTGTATGTCGACA
>JBBRIV010000298.1:0-3457 GCA_038220425.1 Candidatus Limnocylindrales bacterium | reverse complement strand
GGCAACGACATCGTCCTGACTGTCACGCCCTAGGGGCATCGCAGGCGACTGCCCGCAGGTCAGTCCGCCGGCTCGGCCTCCAGGCGTCCCCCGCGAACCGTCGCGCCGACGACCATCGCCGCGGCGATCAGGACCACGTTCTTGATGATGTACTGGCCCTCGAGGGTAGGCGCGTAGGGGAATCGGGTGAAGGTCTCGGTCGGGAAGAGCACGAGTGGCGTCAGCGTGCCGATCATCTGGAGACCCATCAGCAGCAGCGTCGCGCGCAGGAAGCGGCCGGTCATGAGCCCCAGGCCGATCAGGCATTCCCAGGTGGCCAGGACGGGCAGCGACAGCGCCGGTCCGATCAGCCCACCACTGAGCTGGGAGATGGTCCGCGCGGCAAGATCCTCGGCGGGACTCAGGCCGGGCACGAATTTCAGCGCGCCGAACCACAGGAAGACCAGGCCCAGCGACAACTGCACGACACGCACGCCCGAGCGAGCCAGGAAATCGGTGACTCGCCGGTCGATCCGATCGAACAAGGTCCGCCAGCGGTTCGGGAGCACCGGCACCTGGATGTCCGCTTTCGCCATGCGCGGATCGTATCCGCGGACCGACGGGAGCGCCGACGGACACCCCCGGTTATGGCCCCGGGGCTGTGGCCCGGCTCCGACCTGCATCAGATGAATGATCGCGACGTGCTGGCGGGTGGACCTTGTCGTTTTCTTGCACCTGGTGCGGGAATACGACCAATCTGGGCAACACCTCGTCGCGTTCCTGCATCTGATGCCGATTACCAACGCGCTTAGCTCTCGGCTGGTCGCGAACATTCATCTCATGCAGGTTCGAAAGCGGCTCCTGCACTCGCCGGCGACGCCTGGTCGGTACGATCAGCGGCGGATTGATCCGGCGGTCAGGCCCTGGAAGAAGCTCCGTTGGAAGACCACGAAGAGGAGCAGTGGCGGCAGGATCCCGATCGCCATGCCGGCAAAGGTGAGCCCCTGGTCGGTTGAGTAGAACGTCGAGAATCGACTCAGGGCGAGCTGGACCGTGAACGCGTCGGGCTTTTGGATGAGCACGAGCGATGCTCCAAAGTCGTTCCAGGTGAGCACCGCCACGAGGATGGCGACCGCCAGGATCCCGGGCCGGGCGATCGGGATCACGATCCGGATCAGGATGGCGAGCCGCCCGCCTCCGTCGACTCGGGCCGCATCGATGAGATCCCCGGGGATGGTCCGGAAGTAGCTGGCCAGGATGATCGTGGCAAATGAGACGTACGCCACCACGTTGGTCAGCGCCAGTCCAGGCAGGCTGTTGATCAGGCCCAGGGCCCGAAACATTGAGAACAGCGGGACGACGAGCACTTCCGTCGGGACGATCAACGGCGCCAGGACAACCATGAACAGCAGCGCCCGTCCGGGTGGCCGCAGCCGGGTGAGTGAGTAGGCTCCGGTAACGGACAGCACGAGGACCACCGCCACAGTCATGGCGGTCACGTAGGCCGAGTTCGCCAGCGCCACCCCCAGCTGCCCTCGAGTCCACGCCTCGGCGATGTTCCCGATTGCGGGCGGCCAGGTCAGATCCCACGGTGCCCGGTCGATGTCGGCCCCCGCCCTGATCGCGTTCACCAGCGTCCAGGCGACCGGGTACAGCCAGATGACGGCCAGAACACTGAGCAGCGCCGTGGACAGGCGCAGGCGGGCCAGCCCTTTACGTGCTGACCATCTCGGCGCGGCGATTGAGGAGCCGGTACTCCACGATGGCGAAGAGCACGATCACGACCAGCAGGATCATCGCCATGGCCTGGGCGTACCCGACATCAAGGAATCGGAACGCGGTCACGTACACGTCTGTGGCCACGGTCTCGCTTGCGTGCGACGGACCGCCCTCGGTCATGATCCAGACCATGTCGAAGATTCGCAGGGTTCCCAGCGTGCTCAGAAGCACGAGCGTGAACGTCTGTGGCCACAACAGCGGCCAGGTGATTCGGCGGAACTTCTGGAACCTGGTTGCGCCTTCCAGGACGGCGTATTCGGAGTACTCGCGCGGGAGCGCCTGGATGGCCGCAAGGTAGACGACCATGTTGAAGCCGGCGAATCGCCACAGGAAGGCCGCCATGATCGCCCATAGAACCAGGTGCACATCCGCCAGCGGGGCGAAGGTCAGGGTGTCGAACCCAAGGCCCGACCCGAGCGTTGGGACGATCCCAAAGTAGGGCGCATACAGGAATTTCCAGACCGCACCGACAGCGACCGAGGCAAGGACGAAGGGCGCGAAGAACGCGAAGCGGAAGAACGTTCGTCCCCGCTTCACGTCGGCAACAACCACGGCCAGGAACAGACCGAGGCCTGTCTGGAGCACAACCGCTGCGCCGGTGAACAGGACGGTGTTCAGGAGCGCCCGATGGAAGACCGCGTCGCCGAAGATCGCTCGCGCGTAGTTGTCCAGCCCGACGAACTTCGCAAGGTCGAAGCCGTGCGTGTCGTGGAGGCTGAGGACGATGCCGTAGGCCAGCGGGTAGAGCAGGAAGCCGGCCAGGATCGCCAGGATCGGCACGAGGAACAGGAGGTCGATGGCGCGTTCGCGGCGCGAATGGCGAAGCAACGCGTTGACGATCACAAACTCCCGAGCGGGATCCGACCGGCCGAACCATACTCGCCCACCGAGGTCCCCAACGTAGCGCACGGCCCAATCTGCCCAAGAGGAGTCCCGTGGAGCCAGCTCCCCCTGCAGGACTCACGACGGCGAGGCGCCTGCTCAACCGCCGGGACGTGCTCAAACTTGGGGCGGCGATCGCCGCCGGCGGCGCGCTTGGACCGCTGCTCGCCGCGTGTGCCGCGCCCGGGACAAGTGAGGCAACCCCGGTCGGATCGAGGGCAACCCTGTCCGGGTCGATCACGGTCCTGGCCGGCGGCGGCGATCCGGGCACGGAACCGGCGCTCAAGAAGGTCTATGACGACTTCAAGGCGCAGCACCCGGCCATCGATTGGGACATCCGGGCGCTGCCTGGCCTGGGTCCCGAATGGGATCGCCTGGCGCGAGCCGCCCTGGAGTCGGGCGAGCCGGTGGGGCTGGTCATGATCGATGGGCTGTTCGTGCGCGCCTGGACCCGTGACGGCCTCCTGGCGGACCTGGGCGCCGATCCTGGGTTGGCCAGCGCTCTCGCTCGAGTCCCAGGGCGGTTCCATCTCGGTGGGATTGGTGGAGCCGGCGCGCGCGCCTTTCCGCTGGCCCTGAGCAGAGGCGTCCAGACGACCGGCCTGTACTACAACAAGGCGCTCCTCGACCAGGCCGGTCTCGGGCCGCCCAAAACAATCGCAGACCTCAAGGCCATGGTGAAACCATTGGCGGCGCTCGGCGCGGCACCGCTTGTCCATTGCGCCGGCGATGCGCCGTTCAACCCGTTGCTGGTGATGTGGCTGCTGCCGATGATCGCGGAGCGCACCGGTGACCCGCTCGAATTCGTTGAGCGCAC
>JBBRIV010000297.1:0-3462 GCA_038220425.1 Candidatus Limnocylindrales bacterium | reverse complement strand
GATGCCGGTCGCCTCGCGCTCGGTCATGGCGAGTATCCCAATCGGTCGGGAGCTTCCGCGAATACCGTTGCCGAGGAACGGCCTCTGGCCTCAGTTGGCCCGATCCTCTAGGCTGCCCTACGACGCGTTGAACGGGTCGGACTCCGCTCCGCGCATGATTTGGGGATGTGGGTGGGGTACCTTCGCTTCTGGCGCCGGATCAGGATTGCTCCCGGCGTCACGATCAATCTGAGCAAGCGCGGCGGTTCGCTCTCGGTTGGTCCCCGCGGAGCGAAGGTGACCGTGGGTCGGCGGGGCACCCGGGGCACGGTTGGATTGCCCGGAACCGGCCTGTTCTACACGAGCCAGATCAAGCGGGGCCGATTGCGACCCGGAACGGTCGCTGAGGCCGCACCGGGGCGCCAAACCAACAAAGTCGGTTGGGCCGTCGGCGGCCTGGCCATCCTCGCGGTCCTCGCCTACGCCGGCGGCGGCTCCGGCAATCCGTCGCCGTCGGGCGCTGCCGGCCTGATTCCCCCGGCTGGCAGTGCGGCAGGCTACCAGCCGACACTCGATCCAGGGACGTCGCTCAGGCTTGGGTTCGTGTCCGATCCGACTGCGTCGCCTCGCCCGACTAGTGCTGCCCATCCAACCGCCCGCCCGACAGCCAAACCGAAGCCGAAGCCCACGCCTCGGCCGACGCCACGACCGATCACCGGCATCAACGGAAACCCGTGGGGCTATACCTTCAGCCCAGGGGCGCTCATCTACAACCCACCGGCCACGTTCTGCGACCAATACTTCAGCTGTGTTTCGACGTTCTGGACGAGCACCAGCGGCTACGTCGAGGAATGTGTTGACGGCACGTTCAGCCATTCGGGCGGTCGGTCAGGCTCCTGCTCACACCACGGCGGCAACAACCGTCCGCTGTATTCGCACTGATCCGGCACGACGCTTCCGTCGTGTGGCTGAGGAAGCTAGGGTCCGCCGCCGACGAGCGATGGGCTTGGATCCGAACGGCGCACTGCAGGTAGATGATGCACCTCGACAGGCGGGCGGCAGGCAAGGAGGGACGTGCGGTGATCGACGCCGAGCTCGAGGCAAAGTACCCGAACCAGCCATGGCGGGCGGTTGCTGGCTATGCCGCCAATCCCTTCATGGTCAACGTAGTCCGTGGCAGCGCGGACAACTGCGCGGCGTGCCAAGACTTCGCTCGAGCTGAGTACTACCGCCCCGACCATGTTCCGGCGACGCCCTTGGTCGACTGCGCCTGCGATCATGTCTGCCGGTGCGAGGTCCGCTGAACGTCGATGGAGCAGTACCGAACGTACCTCCGCGCCGAGTTGGGCAAGCTTCGGGACATCGGCGATTGCAGCGAGCTTGTCCATACGGCGGGGCCGTGTCTGGTTGGCGTCAACCTGCCGGCCAATCCGGCGGCGTTGAGCCAGCAGTTCGCCGACCAGGGGCTCGTGGACCTGTTTGTCAACGACCTCGACGACCGGGGCCTGATCCAGTTGACCACCTGCTGTGGCCTGTGGCGCAAGAACGACATTGCACACGAGCTCTCGCCGGACCAGCATCCCGCTTTGCACCTGGTCCCCACGGACCGCATTCGCCTCGAGGCGGCCGAGCCGAGCCTCACCAGCGACTTCGCCCGTCTTGCCTGGGAGCTCATGGCGATCGCCCGGGACGGCGCGGTCCTCAGTGCCGATCCCTACCGCACCCAGCGTCCCGGTGCGGCGATCGCCTTTGGGATCTGCCTGGCGAATCCGGATCCTGCCCGGGCCGACGGCTATCGAATCTTCGATGGCATGCACCGAGCGATCCAGATGGTGCGGAACGGCGTCACCTCGCTCTTGCTCTGCGTGGTGGAGCCTGTCTTGTCGGGTGAGGTCGGCAGTCTGGGGGTGGAACTTCACCGACAGAGGCGGGATCGCTAGTCCGTGGGGCAGGAACTCCTGGCGAAGAATCGTCGCAACCAGGGAGCAGACCCCACTCAGGTGTGGTTCCTCCAGCGCCGACTGGCCAGCACGGTGAGCACTCCACCGAGAACTACGAATACGGCTGCAACCGCCATGAATGGCGTGAGGTCGAGCGGGCTGCAGTAGCCTAATCCGGCAGCGTCGGTGCACCGGGCCTGGGCCAGCCCGAGCAAGGCGATCTGGCCGACCCCGATCCCCACGAGAAGAGCTCCGGCACCGGCTCTCGCCCTCGGTACGTAGCGCCCAGATCACGGCCGGCACCGCGACCGCGATGGCAGTACGCCGACTTCGAGACTGATTCCACCGATGGACATCCCCAGAGCAAGCCCAAGGAGCCAGTTTGTGCGCATGTTCGTGTCGAAGCCACAAGTCGCGAGCCCAAGAGGGACTCAAGATGCCGATGATACGCGTCGAGGAAGTCGTCGCAGCCGATCGCACGACGTGGTCATCGTGTTAGCTCGATGTGGTCTGAGGCGCGTCGTAGCCTGCGAGCCCACGACGTGCCGGAGCAACCCACCGCCACGAGAAGGGCAAGGTTCGATCTCTCGAACGGCTGATCGAAGGCAGCATGGCCGCTGCCAAGTTCAGCCGGCTACCCGGGGATAGGCGCATCAGGTGTGAGTTGTCCTGCCAGCTGGTATAGGAACGAGTCGAGGACGACGGACGCGTTTGGAGCAAGGCATCGATCGGCGCTGACGAGGATCCCGGTATCGACGAGGAGGTTGAACTCGTAAACACCCTCCGACCATGAGACGCGCACTACCACGGGCCACGGCCACTTGTCGCCTTGCCGCGAGAAGATCAGGTCGTGCATCGACGAGTGGGCGACGACAACCGTTCCCCATTTGGCGCGGGCCTGGTCTAGTAGCCATGCGTTTGCCAGCGCCGGAGGAACGTTCACCCGACTGCGAAGCCCGTCGGTGGCATCCCGCCAACGTTCGAGCGGCGGCAAGGCGCGACGCTCCTCTACAGTTAGGGGCCGACGTTTGCGCCGAAACGGGTTACGCACCACCGCAATGCCTCCGAACCAAATAGCGCACATGGACGTCGTCGAGAAAAGCTTCGGGCATGAGGCGCAATACGGCAAATCCGCCAGCCCTTGAATGACCTCAGTCCGCACGATCTCCGAATGGTGTGGCCAATGCGGCCGGCGACCCAGGCCGGACATCAGGAAGGCGGAGCTGGGCAACGGCTCAGGCTGTCCCCGGCGACGCGAACTACTCGCGGTCACCCGGTCGCCGAAGAACTCGCCCGTTACGCGGGTCGAGCTGGGTGGTCTCAGTCGGTCATCGCAACGAGCCGCGCGAAGGCCTCTGATGGTTTCATCCAGCCAAGGGTTTGTCGAGGCCGGTCGTTGAGCTCGCGGGCCACCGCGTCGAGCTCCGCCTGGCTGTGGACCGTGAGGTCGGTGCCCTTGGGGAAGTACTGGCGGAGCAGGCCGTTGGTGTTCTCGTTGCTGCCCCGCTGCCAGGGGCTGTGGGGATCGCAGAAGTAGACCACG
>JBBRIV010000296.1:0-3466 GCA_038220425.1 Candidatus Limnocylindrales bacterium | reverse complement strand
GAGCCGGTCGAGACCAGGTCGACGATCGCGTCGGCCAGGCCGAGCTTTGGGGCAACTTCCACGGCACCGGAGATCGGCACCACTTCCACCCCGATCTGCCGGTCGGCAAAGAACTGGCGGGTGGTGTTCGGGTGGGAGGTTGCGACGCGCAGGCCGGCCAGCTCGTCAATCGAGCGAACCTGGCTGTCGGTGGGCACGGCGGCCGCCAGCCGGCAGCGGCCGTAGCCGAGCGAGTGGACCAGCGGCAGCTCGACGCCCGTCTCGGTCAGCAGATCGACCCCGGTCACGCCCAGGTCGGCCACCCCGTCGCCCACGAACTCGATGACGTCGTTGGTGCGCACGAACAGGATGTCCAGGTCGTAGTTGGACACGCGCGCGACGAGGCTTCGATCGTGTTCCTCGAAGATCAGGCCGGCATCGTGGAGCAAACGCAGGGTAGGTTCGACCAGGCGGCCCTTATTGGGCACGGCCAGGCGCAGGCGGTTCCTCACGAAACGTCTTCTGCCGGAACGCGCAGGCGGGTCAGCATGGCCTGGTAGCCACCTTCGCCGTGCCGCAGCCACGAGGCGATCCGGGTGATCGTTGCCGTGCTCGCGCCGGTCCGTTTCGAGATCTCCGCGTAGTGCAATCCGCTATCGAGCATCCGGACCACCGCCCAGCGCTGGGCCAGGTCGCGCAGTTCGCCGAGCGTGCACAGGTCGCGCAGGAAATGCTCGGCCTCGTCGGGCGTCTCCAGGCGCAGGATTGCCCCGATCAGGGCCGTCGTGTGCTCCGAGCGCCAGTCGTCTTCGTTGGTTGCCATCGTGAACGTCTCCCGCGGCGGGTTGTGCTGCTGTGCTAGCGTAGTAACGTGCTAATACGATCGGAACTGTACGTGACGCCTGAGGAGGCTGTCAATGGGCTTCGAGTTGCTGCCGGCGATCGACCTGCGCGAGGGTCGAGTCGTCCGGCTGCGCGGCGGTGACTTCGGCGATGAGACCGCCTTCAGCGACGATCCGGTCGCGATCGCAGTCGGGTTTGTCTCGGCCGGGGCGCGCTGGATCCACCTGGTCGATCTCGATGGGGCCCGGGACGGTGGCCGGCGCCAGGCGGCCCTCGTCAGTGCGGTCCTGGCGGCGGTGGGGGAGGCTGCCGCCTGCGAGGTCGCCGGTGGGCTGCGTGACCGGGCCGTGGTCGCGAGCGCCCTGGCAGCGGGTGCCGCTCGGGTCGTGGTCGGGACCGCTGCATTGCGCATTGCGGGGTTTGCCCGCTCGCTGGTTGAGATGTTCGGCGCGCTGCGGGTGGTCGTCGCCCTCGACGTTCGTGACGGGCTGGCCATCGGTGAGGCATGGCGTGCCGGAGCGCCGGGTGTGCCGGTGGCTGCGGCCCTGGGCCGGCTGGCCGATGAGGGAGTTGGGATCTTCGAGGTGACCGCCATCGCCCGCGATGGAGGCATGGCCGGGCCCGACCTGGAGCTGCTGCGCTCGCTCGTGGCGCTGGGCCGCGGCCGGGTCATCGCCTCGGGCGGGATCCGTTCGATCCCGGACTTGCTGGCCGTGCAGTCGATCGGCTGCTCGGGGGCTATCGTCGGCCGGGCCCTCTACGAAGGGAACCTGGACCTGGCCGCAGCCGTCTCAGCAATGATTGGATCGCCTGCGAAGGAGTCGTGACGAAGTCTCACCATTCGGTTGCAATCGGCCTGATTCTTTGGTTCGTCGTGGCCTGCGCGCCTGCGCCCAGTCCATCGAGCGCCGGCCCATCTGCCACGATACGTTCGGCTGCGCCCTCGGCGATTCTTGAGGTGAGCGCAAGCGGTAGGGTGACTTGCCCGAACTACGGCTGTCGCGCGTCTTTCGTCTTTCAGCCATATTCACCCAACGACTCACCGGGTCCGATTTGGACCATCGACCCCGCCCATCGGATCGACCTTTCGCTCGATCCATCCTCGGATCCGTGCTACTGCTACTGGAACCTCAGCCCGGGTACGACCAGTGCCACTGCGGTCATGCCCGGTGAATACCTGATAGCGGGCCTGAGCGAAGAGGTCAGCGACGTCATCATTATTTCGGGTCCGACTGGCGCACCTCCGAGTCCCGACCAGGTGGCCGTCGGGTGCCAGGTCCGGCTGATGTTCGCGCCCGGGTCGATCGTGAAGATCAGGATCATGTTTGGTGGCAAGACCGTTTGCGCGATCACGACCTCATCGTCGCCAGCCAGCCGCTGACGCGCGGCTCGAGCCGGACGATTGACCATCGGGGCGATACTCGGCGGGTGAAGAGCGTGGGTGGGGCTGGGCGGCGGTTCGGCGTTCCGGTCCGCCGATTGACGGGCCATCGCCCGGCGGGGGCACGCCCGGTGACTGCCGTCCGTAGCGCGTCAGATCCCGGACCTGTTGCCGACCCAGCCCAACGCTGGGTCCTGCGCATGCGCTGGCACGACCTGCTGTTCGCTCATTGGCCGATCCCGGTCGAAGCACTCCGCCCGCTGATCCCGCCGGGGCTCGAGATCGACACCTTCGAGGGAACCGCCTGGCTGGGGATCGTGGCGTTTCGGATGTCGCAGGTCGGGCCCGTCGGGCTGGCCACACCGCCGATCCTCGGCCGGTTTGGCGAGATCAACGTTCGAACGTACGTCAGCCATGGTGGGCACCACGGCGTGTGGTTCTTCAGTCTTGACGCCGCCAGCGTCCTGACGGTCATCGGAGCAAGCGCCTGGTTTCACTTGCCCTATCGACTGGCTGGCATCACCTGCCAGGCCGGTGCCGACGGCTCCATCGCCTACCGGTCCCAGCGCGCCCATCCCGGGATGGGTTCAGCTGGTTTCAGGGCCAGGTATCGCCCAACTGGCCCGATCGACCCCGCTGCGGCCGGGACGCTCAACGCCTTCCTGACCGACCGCCCAAGCCTGTTCTCCGCGGACCGGCACGGCCGGCTTTACCGGGGCGATGTTCAGCACGCGGCCTGGCCACTCCAAGCAGCCGAGGCCGAGATCCGGACCGAAACGCTGATCGCCGGGGCCGGCCTGGTTCGACCAGCTACCGAACCGATCCTGGCGTTCTCGCGGACACTCGACGTCGTGGCGAGCTGGCCCGTCCGAATCACCGGCTGAACAGCCGGCCCCTGCGCCTTAGTGGCTGGTCTCCGCTGTCAGCCGGTGGGCGCTGATCACCTTCTCGGCGACGTGCCCGGGGACTTCTTCGTAGCTGTCGACCACGGCGGTGAAGGTGCCCCGGCCATGGGTCAGCGAGCGCAGCTCGGTGGCATAGGTGAACAGCTCGGCCTGCGGGACGTGGGCACTCACGATCTGGTTCAGCCCGTCGGTATCCATCCCCAGGACACGGCCGCGGCGTGTGTTCAGGTCGCGGTTGACGTCGCCCATGTAGCGCTCGGGGACCGTCACCGTGACGAGCATGATCGGCTCGAGCAGGGCCGGCCGGCACTCCATGACGCCCTTCTTGAGGGCCATCGAGGCGGCGATCTTGAACGAC
>JBBRIV010000295.1:0-3472 GCA_038220425.1 Candidatus Limnocylindrales bacterium | reverse complement strand
GCGGGATCCCTCGAGCCTTGAACTCGCCGCCGACGGCAGAACACAGGGCCTCCAGGGGCCCTTTGAGGACGCGCTCGTAGTCACCCTTGCGCGGCTGGAACCAGGAGCGGTCGTTGTTGATGGCCAGGTCGACGAGGAACTGGAACGCCTCGGGCTCGAAGCCCGTGAATTCGGCCGTGTCCTTGTCCGTCACGGTCGCCCCCAGGCTGTGCATCCCAGATCGTCGTTGTCGAGCGCCGCCATCGGGATCACGCCTAGGTTACTGCCCGGGGCCGGTGTTCCTGCCAGGCGACAAGCAGGCCGACTTTCGTCGCGGGACCGCATCGAAGGCGCCTTTTGGCGGCTCGATCCCTGTGCCGACCCGGGCAGCGACCAACGTCAAGCGTCAGTTGGCTCCGTCGACACCCGAACGACGTAGTTCGACCCCCGCGCCGCCGAAATCGATCCATTAATCGCCTGGCAGGAACCAACCCGGAGCCTCGCGCGGACCCCAGGGCAGCGGAGCAGCCCGGCGCCAAGAACCTAGAACTCGACGGGGAGGTGCTCGAAGGCGCGGTCAGTGGGCGTCAGGATGCGCACGTTGGGACCCGTGACCGTGTACTCCGGGATGCGCGGGAAGAGCTCCTCGAAGGTGATCCGGGCCTCGAGGCGGGCCAGGGGCGCTCCGATGCAATGGTGAATGCCCTCGCCAAAGGCCACGTGGCGCTCGGGCTCCCGGGTGACATCCAGCGCATCGGCATCCGGCCAGCGCCGTTGATCGTGGTTGGCGGCTGCCCAGATCAGGCTCACGGTCGCGCCTTCGGGGATCACGGTTCCGTCCCAATCCACGTCCCGCGCCGCCACCCGGATCAGGGTCTGGATCGGCGCGTCGTAGCGCAGCAGCTCTTCCACGGCGTTCGGGATCCGGTCCGGCTCGGTGCGCAGCAACGCCAGCTGATCGGGGTGCTTCTCCAGGTGGAAGAGCGAGTTGGAGATGAGCCCGGCCGTGGTCGTGATCCCGGCCAGGAACAGCAGCACCGAGCTGCCCAGGATCTCGTCGTTGCTGATCAGGCCATCGCGCTCGGCCTGGACCATCGTGCTCAGCAGGTCGTTGCTGGGATGGGTCCGCCGCCACGCGGCCGCCTCGCCGATATACGCCTGGAGCTGATCGCGCGCCCGGAGCGTGCTGGCCGGCAGCTTCCGGTCACCGGGCACCCGATCCAGCAGATGCCCGAACCAGTCGAGCAGCATCGGATGATCCGCGGCCGGGAAGCCCAGCCAGGTGCACATCATCTGGCCGGGCAGGGGCCGGGCCAGGTCGGCGGCAAAGTCGGCCTTGCCGGCCTCAACGAACTGGTCGATCAGGGCCCGCGCCGCAACCCGGACTGGTGGTTCGAAGCGCTCCCGGACGGCGGTCGGATTGAACGCCTCGCGAAAGACCTTGCGCAGCCGGGTGTGGACCGGCGGATCGACACCCGCCACGTCGCCGGCCGGCAGGAACAGCTGATACGTGTCGTCGTGGTCGTTGCCCTCGCGGCTGGAGAACGTGGCCCAGTCCCGCGCCGCCTTCTGGACATCCTCGAAGCGCGACAGGGCCCACACGTCACGGCCCTCGTGGTGGTAGACGGGCGCTTCATCCCGTAACCGGCGGTAGCCGGGATACGGATCCTCCAGGGGCAGGAGCGGATCCCACGGGATGGGTCCGTCGTTCAACACCACCGGCGCGACTTGCGACATCGTCCTCTCCCTCGGCGTGCAATCGTTGGCACAGATACTATGGTACAACGCGCCGCGAGCGTTTTGGGCGACGAAGAAGGAGCTCCTGTGGATATCGGCCTGTACACCGACTCGCTGACCGAACACTCCTTCGAGCAGGCGCTCGACATTGCCGCGACCAGCGGCGTCAAGTCGATCGAGATTGCGACCGGCGGCCAGTCGAGCGCGCCGCACCTCAAGGTCGACGAGCTCCTGGCCAGCCCCGCGGCCCAGACAAGCTTCCTGGGTGCCTTCGAATCCCGGGGACTCCGGATCGCTGCCCTCAACTGCTCGGCCTGGCCGATGCACCCAGTCCTGGGCCCGGCCCATTCGGCCTTGATCGACAACACCCTGCGCCTGGCCCAGGAGCTGGGCATCACGAAAATCGTGTCGATGTCGGGCTGCCCGGGCGACGGGCCGTCGGCAACCACCTTCAACTGGACCTGGTACCCGTGGCCCGCTGACGCCGTCGCACTTGGCAAGCGGAACTGGGATGAGGCAGTCCGCTTCTGGACGGACAAGGTCCGCCTGGCCGAGGCCTCGAGCGTGACCCAGATCGCCTTCGAGCTGCACCCACTCCACGTCGTCTACAACGCCCCGACCGCCCTCGCCTTCCGCGCCCAGGTGGGGCCGACGATCGGGGTCAACTTGGACCCCAGCCACCTGTTCTGGCAGCAGATGGACCCGATCGCCATGATCCGCGCCCTCGGGCCGGCGATCCAGCACGTCCATATGAAGGACACCGAGATCGTGACGGCCCAGGCCGGCCTGGCGGGCGTCCTGGACAACCGCCCGTTCGACGTGCCGGCCGAGCGTGCCTGGCTGTTCCGGACCGTCGGCCGGATCCATTCAAAGGACTGGTGGCTGGAGTTCGTGGGTGCCCTGGGCGCCGCCGGCTACGACGATTCGCTGTCGATCGAACAGGAGGATCCGTACGCCTCCCAGGAAGCCGGCACGCGCGAGGCGGCGGCCTACATCGGCGGGCTGCTGGGCTAACCGCCGGCGGCCAGGAGCTCCTGGATCCTCTCGAACATCAAGCGCGACGATTCCACCGCGCGCTCCTCCCAGGCGAACACGCAGCTGGTCAGGATCCCATCAAACCCGGCCACCTTGAGCGCCTGGAACAACGCCCCGAAATCGACCTCGCCCTGGCCGATGTCCAGGTGCTGATGGACCCGGGCCGACGAGCCCGGCGGGTTGACGATGTAGCGCAGGCCGGACGAGGCCCGGTGATTGAGCACGTCGGCGAGATGGACCTGGGCCAGGAACGGCCCCGCGTAGGCGATCATCGCCGCGATGTCGTCGCCCAGGTAATAGGTGTGGGGCGCACAGAAGACGTAGCGGACCAGGGCTGAATCGATCCCGCGGACCAGGTCCACCGCCTCGCGGTTCGTTTCGATGAAGTCGTCCGGGTGGGCTTCCAGGTTCAACCGGATCCCCTCCCGCTCGAAGATCGGCAGGAGCTCCTCCATGGAACGCCAGAACTGGGCTTCGCTCTGGGCGGGCAGGTCGGGCCGGCCGTTGAATTCGGAGTTCATCGTCGTGCAGCCCACGTCCACGCACAGTTGGATCGCCCGCTTCCAGTAGCGCACGGCGGCCTGCCGCTCGTCCTCGTCGGGACTCGACCAGCGGTACAGCGGCAGGATCGAAGCCAGCTGGATGCCCGTCTCGCGCAGGGCGGTCCGGAACTCGGCCACCTTGTCCCGGTCGGCCCGGGGATGGACGAAGAACGGGATGA
>JBBRIV010000294.1:0-3492 GCA_038220425.1 Candidatus Limnocylindrales bacterium | reverse complement strand
TGGCCGATGCCGCCCAGGACCACTATCTGAACCTGCTCATGACCCAGGCGGTCGAGACCGGCCTGCCGGTTCGGGCTACCGGCCACGTCTGGGACACGTCCGCCGAGGCTTCGACCTACCGGCCCCTCAGGCAGATGCCAGGCGCTGCCTCGCCAGCTTCCGAGACAGGGGCCGGCCGCCCAACGACCTAGTTCCGGCCCAGCTCAGCCGCAGCCTAGTTGGGAGGCGCCGTGATGACTTTACCGATCGTCGTTGCATCAACGGCCTGGGTCGCCCAGTCAGGACAAAGGCTGGTCCTCCAGACGCTATCATTCCGGGATGACCGCACCCCTCGTGGACCAGCTCCGCTTCACCCGCACCGAGTGGCTCCGGGCGCTGCGCGGCGTCAGCGAGGAAGACGGAGTGCGTCGGCTGATGCCCATGAACAGCATCGGCTGGATCGTCGGGCACCTGGCCTGGCAGGAGCAACGCAACTTCGTGACCCGTTCCCAGGGCTCAACCCTCGTGGCCGAGCTCAATACCCTGGTCGCCAACGGCGCTCCCGCCACAACGCCTCCGCTGGACGAGATGCGCTCGGCCTGGCTCCAGATCACCCGCGCCGCGGACGTCTGGCTGGAAACGCTCAGCACAGACGATCTGCCGACGCTGCTGGTCGGTCGCGGCCCGCGCAAGACAGTGGGTGATGCCATTCAGCGGGTGACCTACCACTACTGGTTCCACATCGGCGAGATCCTCGCGATTCGCCAGGTGCTTGGCGGCACGCACCTGCCCGAGTTCGTCGGGAACCTTGATCAGCGCGCTCCGTATCGGCGAGGCTGACAAACCGCGCCGCAGTTGCCGAAATCGTTCCGTCGTGGGCTTTAGGCCGTCGTCCCTCGGGGCGCTACGCTGCTCTGCATGACGATCGAACCACAGGTGTCGCTCCTGCGCGGAATCAATGTGGGTCGGGCCAATCGAATCGGCATGGCTGATCTGCGTGCCGTCTACGAGCAGCTCGGCTGCCGCGATGTGTCGACCTACGTCCAGAGCGGCAACGTCCTTCTGGTGTCGCGCTTGACGCCGGACGAGCTGAGCCGGCAGGTCGAGATCGCTCTCGAGTTGGCCCACGGGTTGAAGGTCCGCGTCCTGGGTCGAACCCACGCGGAGCTGGCCAAGGTATTGCCGACGACCCCTATCCCGGCGTCCTGCCAACCGAGCACCACGTCGTGTTCCTGACCGGACCGATCCCCGCTGATCGGTTGTCAGCGTTGAGCGGTTTCGCAACGGCCGATGAGAATTTCAAGGCAATCGACCAGGAGCTGCACCTGATGCTGCCGCACGGGCTCGGTCAGAGCAAGCTGGCCGCGGCCCTGACCGAGCGCCATCTCGGTGTCGTGGGAACCGCCCGCAACTGGCGAACCGTCACCCAGCTTGCCGAGCTCAGCCGCCCCGGGTCAGTGGCCGACTGAACGGGCCGCGTCCCGGGATGCACCGCGCCCAAGGTTCGCGCGGCCCCCGAGGGCCGGCTCGCTTCCACCGAGTTCCTGCCATATACCGCTCCCAGCCGCCGTATGGTCGGTCGCGGAGTCCGAACGAGCCGGAACGGCCCGCACCGGCCGATCCCTGAGCACGAGCCGCCCGCCGGGACGGCTGAAAGGGCGCCCGCGACGCGCCCAAACGACCATACCGCGGCTGGTCGTGGTATCTGGCAAAACCTGCGCCGGCCGCCCAGGCCGCGCCGCCGCCCGCGCCGCGCCGGCCCGACTAACCGTGCGGTCCTTGGTGGGCAAAGATGTACTTGCCGGAGTGGGCGTCGATGAAGGTGTACATGTCGCAGTGAAATTCCTGCGGCGACGGGATGGGGGTCGGTGAGGCCGACGGATTCCCTGGGGCACCCCCGAAGTGCGGGCACATGACCCCAACCCAGCCGATCGCCCAGACCAACGTGCCGGGCTTGACCAGGGTGGAATGAGCGTCGCTGATCAGGGCAAGCTGGATGCTGGTTGGCAGGCTCGGGTTACACGCGGCACCGGCCGGCGTGAGGCAAAGCTGGTACGCAGCGTCACTCGAGGTCGCCGGAACGGCGTCGCCTGGCGGCGACAGGGTGATGCCCGACTCGGCAATCGTAAACGCGGTTGAAACCCTCGTTCCCGCGGGCGGCGGCGGTCCGGAAATCGACGCAACCAGCCGTTCGAACGCGGTTTCGTTGGTCGTGAAGTCAGGTCCCCGCAGGCAGGCGGTTACGTCAAACCCCTGAAAGCCAACGCCAAGCTCACGCTCGCCGGCCATCGCCGCGCACGCGCTGCCTACCGGCTCGATCGTCGGTATTGGGGTCGGGTTGGGCAGAGTTGATCTGACCGACCCATCGAATGTCACGACGATCCCGTTGGCCGGCAGTTGGCTGAGGGGCCTGAGACATTGCGCTCCGAGGAACTTGGTCGGGCACGGATCCGCGATCGCCGCGCTACTGAGGAAGATGAACGGCCCGGCTCCTGTAGGCCCAACGGTACGCGTGATCATGTGCCAGTACGAAGGAATCACGATTGCGAACGGTCCCAGCTGGAAGGTGACCTCGGCTACACCCGACGGCGAGGGCACGGGCGAGGGGCTCGAGGCGGTCGGGCCGGCGCTCGGGACGGCCGATTGAGATGCACCCGGGGCCGCGCCGTGGAACCTGGGCACGACCACCGCCACGACCAGGATCAACGCGATGGCGATAGCCAGCGAGCCAACGGGGCGGAGCGAACGAGTTCTCTGCCCGGAAACCCGCAGGAGCGCAGTGGGAGCACGCCGGCCGACAACCGACTGACCGAGCGGCACGGCAGCCTCGAGGTCGCGCAGGCCGGTCTCCAGCCAGGCGTCAAATCGATCAGTCATGGAATACGCTCCTCAAACAGCACCCGAAGCCGATCGCGCGCTCGCGACAGCCAACTCGCCACGGTGCCCCGGGGAACCCCAAGCGCAGCGGCGACCTCGTCCTGCGTGTAGCCATCGAGAACCGTCAGGACGAGGGCCACCCGCGTCCGGGGATCGAGCGCCTGGAGGGCCCGCCACAGGTCGGGGTTCACGTCCATCGCCCAGCTGGCATCGGTCTCCCGGATCGCGAGGAAACCCCAGCGCTTGCGCCGCCGTCGCTCATTCAGGGCAAGACGGAGGCCGACCACCGCGAGCCAGCGCGGGATGTCCTGCTCGGGCGGCAACGGCCAGCGTTCGGCCGCGCGCAGGAACACCTGCTGAGCAAGGTCCCGAGCCTCCTCCGCGTCGCCGACGACGAGGGCCAGCCGTCGCACAAGCCAGGGCTCATGGGCGCGGAACGCCGCCTCGAGCGATGTCGCTGGGTCAGTCAGTGCCTGGACCGCCAATTCCAACCGGGACGTCCCCCTTCACACTGTCTAACACCTGAGGGACCTCTACTGTTCCACCGAGTTCCTGCCATATACCGCTCCCAGCCGCCGTATGGTCGGTCGCGGAGTCCGAACGAGCCGGAACGGCCCGCACCGGCCGATCCCTGAG
>JBBRIV010000293.1:0-3498 GCA_038220425.1 Candidatus Limnocylindrales bacterium | reverse complement strand
GGCTCGACCAATGCGGTCATTCACCTCAAGGCGATCGCCGGCCGGCTCGGCGTGGACGTACCCCTGGACCTGTTCGATGACCTCGCCGCTTCGACACCGCTGCTGGTCAACATCAAACCGTCGGGCGCCTATCTCATGGAGGACTTCTACTACGCGGGCGGCCTGCCGGCCGTCCACGCCCAGATCTCCGACCTGCTCCACCTCGACGCCCGGACGGTGTCCGGTCGGAGCCTGGGCGAGGCCATTGCCGGCGCCAAGATCGTCAACGATGACGTGATTCGGCCTCGTGAGCGGCCGCTCCTGACGGGCGGCAGCCTGGCGATCCTGCGTGGCAACATCTGCCCGGACGGCGCCGTCCTCAAGGTCTCGGCCGCCAGCACCAGCCTGCTCCAGCACGAGGGGCGCGCGGTCGTCTTCCGAAACGTTGACGAGCTGCACGCCACGATCGATGACCCGAGCCTCAACATCCAGCCGGATGATGTCCTGGTCTTGCACAACGGCGGGCCGATCGGCGCGCCGGGCATGCCCGAGTCGGGCCATCTGCCGATCCCGGCCTATCTGCTCCGACAAGGTGTGACCGACATGGTCCGGGTCAGCGACGCCAGGATGAGCGGCACCGGCTTCGGAACCGTGGTCCTCCATGTCAGCCCGGAATCGGCCATCGGCGGCCCGCTCGCGCTCATCGAGACAGGCGACAGGATCCGCCTGGACACGGCCGGGCGACGGCTTGATGTGCTCGTCAGTGACGGGGTACTGGCCGACCGCAGGAAGGCCTGGGTGGCGCGGCCGCTGGGCGATACCCGGGGCTACCGGGGTCTCTACCTGCGGACGGTCATGCAGGCCAACGATGGCTGCGATCTTGACTTCCTCGTGGGCAATTCACCGCCAGTACGCGCCGGGATCACCCACGGGTGAGTGGCCGCACCGGTGGGTTGTCGGGTCCGGCCGGGTAGTCGAAGCTCACCTGCGACTGGGTCACCAGGCGAGCCATGGCATCGCCCGCCCGATCCGGATCGTGGGCCAGGACGGCGTCGAGGACCTCGCGATGCGGGCCGATGCTGAATTCGACAAAGTCCGGCCACTCCCAACCGTGCATCGTGGCCGCTCGCAGGCCTGCTCGCAGGGCCGGCCCAAACGCCGCCACGAGCTGGACCAGGTGGTCGTTGTGGGTGGCCGCGACGAGCATCGCGTGATACGAGATGTCGGCTTCGTTGTAGGACGCCTGATCGTGGGATTGAGCCATCGCCTCGAAGGTCGACTGGATCGCAGCCAGCTCGTCAGGCGTGGCCCGCTCCGCCGCGAGTCGGACAGCCGCCGGCTCGATGATCTTGCGCACTTCGAACATGCTCCGCAGGAAGTCCGGATCGAGACCCGCTTCGGTCAGCCAGCCGAGCACGTCGGGGTCCAGTAGCCGCCACTCCGAACGGGGCAGGATGACGGTACCCCGCTTCGAGCGGGATTCGACCAGGCCCTTGGCGGCCAGGACCTTGGTCGCCTCCCGGACGACCGTCCGACTGACGCCGAGCTGGCGGCTGAGCTCCCCCTGTTCCGGGAGGATCTCGCCGGTGGCGAGGTCACCGCGCACGATCCGTCGGCCGATGCCCTGGACGACGCCCGCGTGAATCCCGCTCGGTCCCGCCTGGCGAAGCGAACTGTTGTCAGTCAAGTCGATACATACTATTGTATGATACCAGCAGCCAATGGAGGGCTTCGGGAGCGCCGTCGCTAGCGAGCGATCGGTCGGCTGTCGGGGACGTTGATCGAACGTTAATCAAGATTGGTCATTGACTCCGACGGTTCATATTTGGTTCAATCACCCGCATCAGATGACCCGATCAGCCCGCTGTCGATCTCTGGAGGTTCACAGGCCGGTGGTTCCAGGAGCGGAGCATAACCCTCGCACTGAGGCCGGCGACCGAGGGCATGAGGGAGCCGACGGGGGTGCGGGTCGAACGCGCCCGGGGGCACCCGTCCAGCCGGCGCAGGCGGGCCCCCAGATCGAGATGCCGCGCCCATGAGCACGCTGGCCCAGCCTCCGGGTCGCGGCCCGCTGGTCAGCCCCAGGACATCCCGCTGGGCCAGGCTCAAGCTGACCAGGACGGAGCGGCGCGGGTTGCGCACCGGACTCCTGTTCATCTCCCCGTGGCTGGTCGGATTCCTGGCTTTCAACCTGTACCCGGCCCTGGCGTCCCTGTACTACAGCTTCACGGACTTCAAGATCCTGCAGAGCCCGCGCTGGATCGGGCTGAACAACTACAGCACGCTGATCAACGACCCGCTCTTCTGGAAGTCCCTGGGTAACACCCTGTACCTGACCCTGATCGGCGTCCCGATCGCGGTGGTTGTCGCCCTCGGCATCGCCCTGCTTCTCACCCGCAAGGGAGTCCGTGGAATCGGGGTCTTCCGGACCATCTTCTACCTGCCAGTGGTGATCCCCGGCGTCGCTGGGGCGATCCTGTGGATCTTCCTGCTCAACCCCTCCAACGGTCTGGTCAACCAGTTCCTCAACGTGTTCGGAATCGACGGACCCGGTTGGTTCTTTGATCCGGGCTGGTCCAAGAACGGGATCATCCTGCTCCTGGTCTGGTCGGCCGGTGACGTGGTGATCATCTATCTCGGCGCGCTGCAAAGCGTGTCCCGCGCGCTCTACGAAGCCGCCGAAGTGGACGGCGCCGGGGCCTGGAAGAAGCTCCGCCACGTGACCATCCCGATGATCAGTCCGGCGATCCTGTTCAACCTGATCACCGGTGCGATCGGAGCGTTCCAGTACTTCACCCAGGCGTACGTGATCAGCGGTGGCCTCGGGCGGGGCAACGACGGGTCCATCGGCGGCATCCAGAACTCGCTGCTGTTCTACGGGCTCAACCTCTACAACTTCGGATTCCGGTATTTCCAGCTGGGCTACGCATCGGCCCTCGCCTGGATCCTCCTCGTCATCATCCTGATCGCCACGCTCGTGCTCCTGCGGGTGTCGAGGAACCGGGTCTACTACGAGAGTGCCCAGTGAGCGCGATGGCGGACGCGCGCCAAGGAACCCAACGGTCGCAGCGCCAGCACTGGACGCGCCTCCTGTCCCGAGCCGCCCCGATGGTTGTCCTGATCGTCCTGGCCGCCATCTATCTGACCCCGTTCGTGTGGATGGTCAGCACGGCCTTCAAGACGACGGCGCAATCAATCGCCACGCCTCCGGTGATCATCCCCAGCCCGATCGTCTGGTCGGCGTTCCCGGACGCGCTGACGAAGATGAACTTCCCGTTGGCCCTGCGGAACACCCTGATCTACGCGGTGCCCGCCGTGATCGGTACCGTGATCTCGTCGAGCCTCGTGGCCTATGGCTTCGCCCTGGTCAAATGGCGGGGTCGGAACGCCCTGTTCCTGGTGGTCCTGGCCACGATGATGCTGCCCAGCCAGGTGACCCTCATCCCGCTCTACGTGATCTACGCCAAGCTCGGCTGGATCAACACGTACCTGCCGCTGGTCGTTCCGACCTTCCTCGGC
>JBBRIV010000292.1:0-3529 GCA_038220425.1 Candidatus Limnocylindrales bacterium | reverse complement strand
GCGGATTTCGCGGGCGCGACAGCCATCGGGACCGCCGCTACCCGGCCCGGCAGCGGCTCGGCTGCACCCTCGAGCAGGGCCAGCTCGAGCTGGAAGCGCAACCCGCCGATGGACGCCCGGCTGGGGTCGATCGCGGCCAGCCGGCGGGCCACCGCCACCAGGTCCGCCAGCGGCCAGGCAGCCGCCGAACCACCGAGCTGCCCGGTCAGGGCCAGCCGGACGGCGTCGACGACCTGGTCGAGGAAGACATGCAGGTCGCGGCCGCGCTCCTCGAGTCCGTCGATCGCGCCAAGCCCGGTCAGGGCCTGGCCCCGGACGAGGGCGTCGAGGAAGGCCGTGACGGTCTCAGCGTCGACCAGCCCGAGCAGGTCGCCGACCCGGGCCTCGGTCAGCAGGTCGTCGCCGGAGGCCAGGACCTGGTCCAGGATCGACTCGGCGTCGCGCATGCCACCGGCGGCCAGCCGAGCCACCAGCTGGACCGCCCCGGGTTCGGCGGTCCGTCCGTCGGCCAGCAGGATCCGATCGAGCTTGCCCGCAATCTGTTCCACGCTCAGGCGCGTGAAGTCGAAGCGCTGGACGCGCGACAGGACTGCCGGCCGGATCTGGCTGGCGTCGGTGGTGCAGAAGATGAACACGATGTGGTCGGGCGGCTCCTCGAGGGTCTTGAGCAGGACGTCCCAGCCCTCCTTGATCCTCTGGACCTCGTCGACGATGTAGACCTTGCGGGCCAGGTCGGACGGCGCCGTCCAGGTCCGCTCGAGGAGCTCGCGCATGTCGTCGACCTTGTTGTTGGACGCGGCGTCCATCTCGATCACGTCGAGGGCGCGGCCGTCGCGGATCGCGACGCATGCCTCGCACGTGTCGTCAGGCTCGCCGTCACGCACGTTGGGGCAGTTGACCGCCTTGGCCACGATCCGGGCCAGGGAGGTCTTGCCGGTTCCGCGCGGACCCACGAAGAGCAGGCCGTGGGCCAGGCGGTTGGTCCGGACAGCATTCCGGAGGGTGGTGACGACGGCTTCCTGGCCGACGATCTCGGCGAAGGTCTGGGCCCGCCAGCGGCGGTACAGCGCCCGGTGGGGCTGGGCCGCGACGCGCACCGTGGCGGCCTCGACCGCACTGCCCGACGAGGAAGAGCTGGCCTGCGAGTCGCTCGGGTTCAAACGCCGTCCACCGGTTGCTGGAGAGGAAGAAGTGCCGTGCACCCTCCGTCGATCAGAACGTCCCCGCGCCCTCCATCACAAGCGGCTCGGACCAGGCCGTTCCGCGGCACCCGGCGAAGATCGCTTAGTGCTGCTTCCTTCCGGACCTGACACGGTTCACGAGTCGCCGCTGCGCGGGACCCGGCCCTCAACGTCGCTCGTGATAACGGCTTTCGAGAACGGAGACCTCGGGAGGGAATTCAGCCCTGCTAGAGCGGATTGCAGGTACAGGGCACCGCTAGTTCCCCGCCTAGCACGGCCGCCGAATCATACAGGGCGATGGGGACCCCGGCCGACGATGGCGGAGAGGGGGGGATTCGAACCCCCGACGGGTTGCCCCGAACCGCATTTCCAATGCGGCGCCATAGGCCACTAGGCGACCTCTCCTGGAATCGAGGGAGGGTGGCGGAGAGGGTGGGATTCGAACCCACGGTGCTTGCGCACACCGCTTTTCGAGAGCGGCACCTTCAACCACTCGGACACCTCTCCGCGAGGGAGGATACCAAAGCGGCTCAGGCTCGGGCCGCGAGCCCCCCATCGGCCAGCCCGGCGAGACCGGCGCCGGGCAGGCCCAGGCTGGCCCGATGACTGGCAAAAAGCTCCTCGGCCTCGGCCTGACGGATGCCGCTGACCACCTGCAGCCGGCGGCGCAGACCGGGGTGCTGGGCCAGCTGGATGACCGTGCCGGCCGCCCCATCGATGAAATTGGGGACGGCGTAGACGAGGGCGCCGACGTCGCTCTCGAGCAGCGCGCCGACGCACATTGGGCAGGGTTCACGGGTGCAGAAGACGGTCGCATCGGCCAGGGCCTGGGGGCCAAGCCGGCGGGATGCCTCGCGCAGGGCGGCCACGACGGCGTGAGCGGTGGGGTCCTTCGTCTCGCGGACCCGGTCGCGGGCCCGGGCCACCATCGCATCGTTGACCACGGCAACGGCCGCCACCGGCCGCTCGCCGGCGCCCAGGGCAATGCCCGCTTCGGCCAGCGCTTCACCCATGAACAGCTCGTAGTTCATGGCTTGATGGTAGCCGAGTAGGATTCAGGTGACGCAAACATGAGAGGGAGTGGAGCAATGACCCGGACCCGCAGGATCGGGATCCTTACCGGCGGCGGCGATGTGCCCGGCCTGAACTCGGTGATCAAGAGCGTGGTCTATCGCTCGACCGAGCTGGGCTACGACGTGCTCGGCATTCGGCGCGGCTGGGAGGGCCTGACCCATATGCAGCCGGGCGCCGAGCTCGATCCGGCCTACATCCGACCGCTCGACCGGATCAATACCCGGACGATTGACCGGACCGGCGGCACCTGGCTGCACACCTCGCGGACCAACCCGCGCAAGATCGCCACCCGCAATCTGCCGCCGTGGCTCAGCCCGGCCGCCGCGGCCCAGTACGCGACGGGGGCGGACAGCCACGACCTGACACCGCTCGTTCTCGACCACATCGCGGCCCTGGGAATCGATCACCTGGTGGCCATCGGTGGCGACGACACGCTCAGCTTCGCGCGAGTCCTGGGCGATGCGGGCATCCCGATCACGGGTATCCCCAAGACGATGGACAACGACGTCCAGGGAACCGAGTACTGCATCGGCTTCTCGACCGCGATCACCCGGGCCAAGGAGCTGATCAATCGCCAGCGGACCACCCTCGGCTCACACGAGCGGCTGGGCGTCTTCCGGATCTTCGGGCGCGACTGCGGCTTCACGGCCCTGTTCACGGCCTACGTCGCGTCGGGTCGCTGCGTCATTCCCGAGGCGCCCTTCGATCTCGACGCCCTGGCCGAACTGCTGGCCGACGACTGGCACAACAACCCGAGTCGTTACGCCTTCGTGATCACGGCCGAGGGCGCGGTCTGGCAAGGCGCCACCCTGGCCGAATGGGGCGAGGCCGACTCGTTCGGCCACCGCCACAAGGTCAACATCGGCGAGGTCCTGGCCGACGAGCTGCGCAAGCGGACGGGCATCGAGGCGGTCTCCAGCGAGCTGACCTACGACCTGCGCAGCGGCGAGGCCGACCAGCTCGACCAGATGGTCGCGATCACCTTTGCCAACGTGGCCATGGACCTGATCCGGGATGGCGTCAGTGGCCGGATGGTGGCCATCCGCGACGGGCGCTACGCCCAGACCCACCTGCCCGAGCCGGGCGTGCCGCCGCGTTCGGTGGACGTCCCGATGATGTACGACGTGGAGCGCTTCCGGCCGATCTACTCGGGCAAGCTGGGCGAGCCCTTGCTGCTGCTGGGCACGCCGGGCAGCTAGCTCGGCGCCCGGCTCGACTAGCTGGGCAGGCCCGCCCGCGCCCGGAGCTGGCGGGCAACGGCCGAGATGTCCTCG